>LXTH01000218.1 GCA_001643555.1 Nitrospirae bacterium SPGG5
GACGTTGGCAGTTGGGGAAGCCTCGATGAGGTGGTTCCTCGTGATAAGCGCGGCAATGTGAAAACAGGAAACGTCGTGGAATTGGATAGTCAAAACACCGTCTTCTTTACGGATAAACGACTGGTTTGTGCCATTGGGTTAACGGATATGGTGGTGGTCGATACCCCCGATGCGATATTAGTCTGCCCCAAATCACGATCGCAGGATGTGAAAAAACTTGTTGAAGAGCTCAAGCGTCGAGGGGATCCTGAATATCTGGAACATGTGACGATTCATCGTCCCTGGGGATCGTATACCATTTTGGAAGAAGGCCCGGGGTATAAAGTCAAACGCATTAGCGTGTTCCCTGGAGGCCGGTTGTCGCTTCAATCGCATCATCAGCGAAGTGAGCATTGGGTTGTGATCGCAGGGACGGCACGCGTGACGTGTGGGGAAAAGGTCTCCGATCTTGGTCCGGGGGACAGCACAGCCATTCCCGTTGAAACGAAACATCGGCTGGAAAATCCAGGAAAAGTCCCATTGGAAATTATTGAAGTGCAAAACGGACCGTATCTCGGTGAAGATGATATCGTACGGTATCAGGATGATTATGGTCGCAGTAAAAAACATTGAGGGGAATGTTGAAAAAGGGCGCCAGCAGCGTTCTCGGCCCTTTGTCGTGCTCACGT
Source organism: Nitrospirae bacterium SPGG5 (assembly GCA_001643555.1). The sequence continues at coordinate 669 of LXTH01000218.1, forward strand.
ACTGGCCTGTACGCTCCGCGCGCCAAAGGGCCTGCGGCCTTGCTGGACGCACCTTTTTGAACATTCCCTTGAGCCGGTTGAAATGAGGAGAAGATATTCATGAGCATTTTTCGCGAGTATGACATTCGTGGAATTGTGGGCAAAGATCTGACGGTCGAGGTGACAGAGTCCATTGGTCGTGCCTATGCGACCTTGGCCCTTGAACGAGGTTGCAAAACCGTTGCGGTAGGTCGGGATGGTCGATTGACCTCTCTGGAATTGCGAGATCGATTTATTATTGGCGTGACGTCAACCGGGATGAATGTTGTGGATATCGGCGTCTGTGCGACACCGCACTTATATTTTTCATTGTTCACCCTTCCCGTTGATGGTGGCGTGATGATCACAGGAAGCCACAATGCTGCGGAATACAATGGTTTTAAAATGTGTGTAGGCAAAGACGCCCTGTATGGCGAAGGAATTCAACAATTAAAGGGTATTCTGGATGACCAGCGGTATGCCACAGGGGCTGGTACCGTGACAGAGACGCCAGTTCTTCCACAATACATGGCGTATCTGAAAGAGAATTTTTCCAAGGTTGACGGATCGGCGCTCCATGTCGTGATCGATTCCGGCAATGGCGCAGCCAGCTTGGTCGCAAAGGATGCGTTAGAGCAATTGGGGTGCACAGTCACCGCCTTGTACTGCGACCTGGACGGGCGTTTCCCGAACCATCATCCCGACCCAACCGTTGTGGAGAACCTTCAAGACCTCATTCGCACGGTGAAGGAACAGGGCGCAGACATGGGCATTGGATATGACGGGGATGCCGATCGAATCGGAGCCATTGACGAAAAAGGCAATATTCTCTGGGGCGATCGATTGATGCTGATCTTTGCTCGCGACATGTTGGAAACTCAACCCGGCAGCACCCTTATCTCCGAAGTCAAAGCCTCCCAACTCCTCTATGACGATATCGAAAAACGTGGAGGCCGTGCCATCATGTGGAAAACGGGGCATTCTGTTCTGAAAGCCAAAATGAAAGAAGAGAAGGCCGTGTTAGCCGGAGAAATGTCGGGCCACATGTTCTTCGCCGATCGGTATTTCGGTTACGATGACGCGATCTACGCCTCGTGTCGGCTGGTAGAAATTCTCGCCAAAAAACGGAAACCTCTCTCCTCGTTGTTAGCAGATTTACCGATTACGGCAGTCACCCCGGAAATTCGCGTTGATTGTTCCGACGATGTGAAATTCAAGTTGGTTGATAGAGTACGCAATCGTTTTCTTGACCTGCATAAAAACCCAGATCCCACTCGACCTCAACTGGTGATTCGTGACGTCGTCACCATTGATGGCATCCGCGTTCGGTTCGACGATGGATGGGGCCTCATTCGTGCCTCAAACACTCAACCTGCCCTAGTCCTTCGTTTCGAAGCCAATTCCCAAGATAGGCTCACTACCATCCGTTCCTATCTCGAAGGGGAACTAGATATCTGTCAGCGCGCGCTAGAGCCCTAAGGTATTCTTGCGCGAACCCTTAGCTCACCGAACTTTTTTAGAGATGACAGGGGAGGCATGAGTCTTCAATCCCTGTGTTACCCCGATGTTCTTCCACGGAACCCGTCCTTTCTTTAGAAACGGGGCAATAAAAGGTCGCGTTCATGTTGTATGGAAAAGAGGGAGAGGGCTGGTCTGCGAAAGGGGATGTCGCAATTCCATCGGGCACTGTGTATCAGTATTCATGCCTGACCTCATTTCTGCTGTGGTTTACACGTGATTGATCTCAGGATTTCTCCACACGTTTCCGAATTCTGAAAAATGTGGTCAGAAAAATGGGGTCAGACTCGATTAAATTGATTAATCTCACGTTTGAAAATTGGTCTCTTCAAAGAGCACCGATTGGTAGTCACCTATTGAGGGGGCTTTGGTTGTTTCCCTTTCTTTTCTTTAAACCTGCCTGAAGTCTACATTGTTCGGATCTGTGTGCTAATGGAAGTGGGTTGGACTTTTTTTATCGGCTTTCCTGCATTTTTCTGATTCATCACGTACAATATTTCTATGGTGAAGGTCTGCATGGGGAAAGTGCGGGTATGGATGCTTGTTCTGGGGCTTGGACTTGGCGTTCTGCCCAGTTCGGGTCAGATGTTGGTATCGTACACGCCTCAGGTGCCTGTTCATGAGTCGTTACAGTATGCTATTTCGCTACTAGGTATTCCCGCCGGTACCGCGACGATGGATTCAACGCCCTCAATTTCACAGGAAGGCCTCTCGACTATACAGTTTAGCTCGACCGCTACGTCCAACGCTTTCATTTCGTTCTTTTTCCCGGTCAACAATGTGGTGAATTCCACGGTTGATGCTCAAACCTTACTTCCGATCCATGTATTCTTTCAGCGTCGAGAGGGAACGCGCCATGAAGATTTCGATATTACCTTCGATCATCAATCTCAGCAGGTGACGATTATTAAGGATGGAACGCGGAGCACCATGGCTATTCCGGCGCATACGCATGATGGGTTGTCCTGCCTGTACTATGTCCGTCAGTTGCCCTCGCTCGTTCCTGGGAAATCGGTCTTTGTGACGATTCACCATGATAAGAAAAACTATGACGTGGAAGTGCGAGTCGAAGCGATTGAGTCAGTACACGGTCCATGGGGWGAWGTGGAMGCCYTGCGCCTRTTAGCCATCATGCCGTTTCGTGGTATTTTTTCAAATGAAGGCAATATTCGTTTTTGGTTGACCAATGATCKGAAACGAGTGCCGGTGAAGATGGAGGCCAGCATGATCATCGGGTCAGTGGTGGCGGTCTTGGAGGAATGGCCATTGTCACGAAAATCGGCTCGACTTTTTTACCAAAAGGCCTATAATGAAAATCCCTAGGTAGGAGAAAAAAAGGACTTTTTTGAAATGTCAAGACCCATTTCGCTCACTCAACACATTTTGACTCAGCAACGATTGCACCCTGAGGCCACCGGGGAGTTTTCCGCCATCATGACCCAAATCGCGTTGGGCGGAAAAATGATTGCGCAAGATCTCCGGCAAGCAAGCCTTCTCGATATTTTAGGCGCAACCGGGGAAGTCAATGTCCAAGGCGAGGAAGTGCAGAAGCTGGATCAACGGGCCAATGAGACGTTTGTTCAAGTGTTTGAATCGAGCACACTTGTTCGGACCGTGGTCTCCGAGGAGATGGAAGACCCGTATACCGTGGTTTCGGCAGAGCGGACTGGAAAGTACGCGGTATTTTTCGATCCCCTCGATGGCTCATCCAATATTGATGTCAATGCGTCTCTAGGTTCGATCTTTTCCATTCATCGATTGTCGCCATCGCCTTCGGGAAATGGCGGTGCGAGTTTTTTGAAGCCGGGTGCTGAGCAGGTGGCAGGAGGCTATATTCTCTTTGGCGCTAGTACGATCCTGGTGTATACGTGTGGGGATGGGGTTCATCTATTTACCTTGAATCCTGGAATTGGTGAATTTTTTCTATCTGGGTCGAATATCACGATGCCTGCGCGTGGGGCAATTTATTGCGTCAATGAGGGGAATTATCTGAAATGGTCGAATGGAATGAAAAACTATATTGATCACCTTCAGGAAATCGATCCGGCCACGGATCGCCCGTATACCCTACGCTATACCGGATGCTTGGCCGCCGATGTGCATCGTGTGCTCTTAAAAGGCGGGCTGTATTTGTACCCTGGAGAGGTCGACAAACCGGAAGGGAAGCTTCGGCTCATGTATGAAGCGGCTCCCTTGACCTTTGTCATTGAGCAAGCTGGTGGCATTGGGAGTACCGGGTTTGAACGGATTCAGACCATTCAGCCTAAGACGCCACATCAACGAGTGCCGTTAGTGATTGGGAGCCGAGATGATGTGGAGTTGGCCGAAAAGTTTCTTAAGCCGGAGATGGGCTAAGGGTTCGCGCAAGAATAAGTTCCCAGGTTTGGGTGCTGAGACGCCTGTCTGGCCAGGCGCGAGGACTGCGCTTACTCCTCGTATGGAAAGGACGAGCTACGCCGCCAGACAGGATGGATCGACGCCCAAACCTGGGAAGTTATTCTTGCGCGAACCCTAGCTACATTGTTTTGGGGATGCGTTTAGCGCCTGGAGCATTATAGTTGTTCTTCGGAGTATGACCAGGTGTATGATAAATAGGAGGAGTCAGGATGGCTCTGCGATCCATTTTTCTCAGCATCAGCGTGTTGCTCGGCCTTGGGGTTGGTTTTGCGTCTGGCTCGGGCGACAGCACGCATCTTTTCATTGGCGCAGCGCTCGGAGCCTTGATAAGCGGGATTATCATTGCCGTCCAGCAATCGCTTCAACGTGTTCCTTCGGTGATGGCAATTGGTGCTGGGGTGGGGTTCAGCATCGGGGTTGTGCTGGCTGGAGTGCTCATTTTCTCGGCTGGTCAGATTTTTCCCCAGCCCACGCTCGTGACACAATTTGGAACAATGGCGGTCTTGATTGTCCTGCCGTATCTTGGTCTCATTGTGGGCCTGCGGCTAGGGGAGTCGAGTGACTGGAAAATTGGTACAAAAGAGGAAGAGGGGTCTAACAGCGCCGCGGTTCCAAAGTTATTGGACACGAGTGTGATCATTGATGGGCGGATCGCCGATATCTGTGAAACCGGGTTTATTGAAGGCAAATTTATTATTCCTCAATTTATTCTCCAAGAGTTACAACATATCTCGGACTCGGCTGATGGGTTAAAACGTGCTCGTGGTCGACGAGGTCTCGATATTCTAAATCACATTCAGAAGAAAATCGATATTGACGTGACCATTGTTGAAGAAGATTTCCCGCATATCAAAGAGGTCGATGCGAAGCTTGTTGAATTGGGCAAGAAGCTTGGGGCTAAGATTTTAACGAACGATTTGAATCTCAATAAAGTGGCCGAGTTGCAAGGCGTTCACGTGCTCAACATCAATGATTTGTCCAATGCACTGAAACCGGTGGTCTTGCCAGGTGAAACGATTCGAGTGTTTGTGTTAAAAGAGGGAAAAGAAACGGGACAAGGCGTGGCGTATTTGGATGATGGAACGATGGTTGTTGTGGATAACGCGAAGCGATGTATCGGAAAAAATGTGGATGTCATTGTCACGAGCGTATTGCAGACGAGTGCTGGACGCATGATCTTTACTCGCGTGAAAGAAGAATCGGATCGAGACGTGTTGAGCTTCGCACGTGGCTGATTGGATTGCGGCGATTGTCCCCGCGGCGGGCCGTGGGGTACGTATGGGTGCCGGTGTTCCAAAGCAGTTTCTCACCTTGGGCGGTGTTCCGCTGCTCGTTCATTCTCTTCAAACTTTTGAGGCTGCTCACATCATTTCTGAAATCATACTCGTGGTGCCACAGGACGATTGTCAGTATTGCCGTGAAGACATTGTCCTATCCTACGGTCTCAAGAAAGTGTCTCAGGTTATCGCAGGTGGGCGACGTCGACAGGATTCCGTATTAAATGGTGTACGGGCTGCCAACTCTGCAACGGACATTGTGGTGGTGCATGATGCGGTTCGGCCTTTCGTGACACTCAAGATGATTACTCAGGTTGTTGAAGCCACGCGAAATCACGGCGCGGCTATTGTGGCTATGCCAATGCGAGATACTGTCAAGCGTGTCAATGGCGAGGGGATAATCAAAGAGACGCTCAATCGAGAAGAATTATGGTTGGCCCAAACTCCCCAGGCTTTTCGGCGTGATGTGTTGCTCCGAGCTCATCAACAAGGCGAAACCGATGGCGTTGATGCAACCGATGATGCGTTTTTAGTGGAACGATTAGGGCTTACCGTGGCGATTGTCCAAGGCAGTTCCGATAATATCAAAGTCACGAGACTGGAAGATCTTCACATGGGCGAGGCTATTCTTACCGCTAAAAGTTCAGGTACTTGTACAGAAGGGTTCGCGCAAGAATAACTTTCCCTGTTTGGGCATCGATCCATCCCGTCTAGCGACGTTGCTCGTCCCTTAGGGCCTGTGAAACAATAACTTGGACATCTCGCATCCCATCTTCGGGCCATCTTTGAACGCACCTCAATCGAAAACACCTCAACATAGGCATGCTATGCCTCGGTGTTTTCTCAATCGGTACGTCCAAATCCGACCCAAATCTGGGCGCGATTTTGTCCATGTTTTTGTTTCACAGGCCCTTCCATACCGAGGAGTATGCGCAGTCCTCGCGCCTTGCCAGACAGGTGTCTCAGCACCAAAACAGGGAAAGTTATTCTTGCGGGAACCCTAACCCCCCGTGCGCCCTTTTCAGGCATGACCAATTTCCTGTATTCTTTTGGGTAACGTATTTTTCCCTTGGAAATGAGTTAACCCCTCACCCCCACCCCCAGCCTTCGCCGAAGCGGCTTCGCGCAGGCAGGTCTCCCCTCAGGGGC
>LXTH01000147.1 GCA_001643555.1 Nitrospirae bacterium SPGG5
GATGCCGGACTGGCGCCGCAGCGGGATCTTGTTAAGACACAATCCCTATCGCTCGCTCGTGTTATTGCGCTCGAATTTCGAGAAATCGACGGCGCGCACGATCTTGCCCTTGCCATGGGAGAGCGGGCCGCCAGCGCCGGGGCAATTCTCTTGTCGAAGCGTTTGGCGTGAGAGGCTGCGATTTTTGCGTCGATCAGACATGGGATTCTCCTCAAGTTGGCAGCGGGTCGAAGATGTTTGGTTAGGTTTCAGGTGGTAACATTTTCACGTCAGGCAGCGATTCCTCGGGCAGGGCATAGCTGTGAATGAAATAGGCGTAGCTACCGTCCACGATGCCATTCAACAGGTTCGAAGACCCCCTGAGCCGAAGCTGATTCCAGCCCATCTGCGGGACAGGCAGCGTGCTGTCCTGCGGGAATCGGCATGCCTGGCCCGGGATGATCCCCAGGCACTCCGCCTGATCTTCGTCCGAGCCGGAGAACAACAACTGCATTCCCAGGCAGATTCCCAACACCGGCTGACTCAATTTCGGTATCAACGCCGTCAGCTCCGCGGCATCGAGCCGCGTCATCGCATCCCGAGCCGCACCGACACCCGGGAGAAAGACATGGCTCGCGTKKCGAATCCGGTCCGGRYTTTCAGCATGGCTGCAGCTCGCTCCTTGCCACGGGCTCTACCCCACCTCGCCCACGCCTTCGCCAAAGCGCTCCGCAGGTCCCCTTCCAAAGGGGAGGGATGACCAGGGTGAAGCCTCAAGAAAGCCTGGCCACTTTTCCCACGGTCAAAAAACCCACCAACCTCTTCTCCAGCCAGCCTTTCAGGATATGACTCGCCCAAATATTCCCATTCACTTGGGAGAAGACCCTTTTTTATTTCACCATGCACACCATCTTGCACGGCTGTTTTGCGCCCAGCTGAGGTTTCTAGGTTAAAAAATGATCATTCCTTTGCCATCGCGTCATTCACGCCATTTTTTGGTAGGAGAATCCATGTTTCGTTTCCGCCCTTCATGCAAAGGTTCTGTTTGATGACATTACTTCGCCTGCGACTCTTCAGTTTTTTTTGATCCGGTTGACGTTTTCTAAATGTCCTACACGAAACTGAACTATGCTTAAGGCTGCGAGAGGAGCGGTCTCTCCCCGTAGGATTGAGGGGCCTAGCGAGATTAGTGTGAAGTGGTATCGTTGAGCGTCGTGTTGTTCCTCCAATGTCCACCCTCCTTCCGGGCCCACTGCCAGAACCACTTCTCCTGTAAAGTCTTGATCCAAAGGAAGACTGCTCAGTCCAGGCAGGTTTTCTCGTGCTGCCAACATACACCTCACCGTTGAATGACGAAATGTCTCTAGAAAGTCATGCAACGGTGTTGGGGGGGATATATCGGGAACGTCCCATCGTTCCGATTGTTGGGCGGCATCCAGCGCAATACGGGAATAGCGTTCTTGTAAGGAGTGAAATCGATCAGCTTTTGGCCGAATGATGACTCGTTCCGTGAGTAAGGGGACAATGGTGTTTACGCCAAGCTCTGTGGCTTTTTGAATGGCCCAGTTCATATGATTGTCTTTAAGCATGGCCTGGCCGAGAATAATTTTGGCTTCGGAGGGGGGAGGACCGTGTTCGGTTTTTCGAATCTCTCCTTCCAGTACAGACTTCTTTAATTTTTCAATGTGGACGTGATACCGTTGCCGAGTGTCGTCACACACGACCAATTGATCTCCTTCACGAAAACGAAGACTTTTTGTGAGGTGCTCGAACAACGGCCCTTCAATGGTGAGACGGGWATTGGTAATGCTTTTGGAGGATATAAAGAAGACTGGCATGAATAGGGATAGGGAAGGAAACGAGAAAGAAGAATTTAATCAAACATATTTTTGACCTTGTCGAATAATCCATCTCCACTGGTTTCACCTGTGAGATCGCTTTCTTTGCAAAACGCGGCTAGCAATTCACGTTGCCGAGTCGAGAGTTTTGTGGGAATTTGAATTTTAATTCGCACCAGTTGATCACCCGTGTGATTGCCTTTGAGGGCTGGTGCCCCAATCCCTTTGAGGCGCAAGATTCTATCATGCTGTGTACCTTCCGGAATTTTTACGCTAGTTTTCCCTTTTAAGGTCGGTACTTCGACTTTGCCTCCCAGAGTAGCAGTTGCAAAGTGTATTGGTAAGTCAACAAGGATATCATTCCCTTTGCGTGTAAAGACTGGATGCGGTTTCACGGTGATGGCTACATACAAGTCGCCRGGGGGGCCGCCATTCATTCCGTGCTCACCTTCGTGGGATAACCGAAGCCTCATGCCGGTTTCAATGCCGGCTGGAATGGTCACAGAAAGATTKCGTTCTCGGTGAACTCGTCCTTGTCCACGGCAGGTCGTACAGGGTTCTGAGATGATTTTYCCSRCCCCTTGGCATTGYCCGCAGGTTCGATTAATSSTGAAAAANCCCNTGCTGRAGCCGAATTTGCCCTGACCCTCCGCATCCGGGRCAGGATTTTAYSGMATTRCTRGAYTTRGCGCCWGWKCCMTKRCAGGGWTCGCARGWTTCCCAACGKGGGATTTTGAGTTTGGCTTCTTTGCCATAGACMGAYTCTTCRAAMGTRAGRTCMARATTRTAYTGRAGGTCATGSCCTTGYTCAGCCCGTGATCGACCKCCTCGTCCACCAAAAAAGTCTTCRAAAATATCACCAAAGATGTCACCAAACCCACCACCRCMRMYACTGAACCCTTCAGGTCCGCCAAATCCCTGTGGCCCTCCTGCATGACCGAACATGTCGTACCGTTTACGGTTTTCGCCATGACTCAGCACTTCATAGGCTTCGTTGGCTTCTTTGAATTTCACCTCGGCCTTTTTCTTTTCCTGAGGGTCAGTATGAAGGTCAGGATGAAACTTCCTCGCGACTTTTCGAAAGGCCTTTTTGACCTCATCGTCCGAGGCGTCACGACCGACGCCAAGCACTTCGTAGTAATCACGTTTGGTCACTGGTGCCATCTTTGCTGATCTGGGCTCATGGTGGATATTCGCGCCCTCTGATTCGATCAGAGGGCGCCCAGTTTATGATCTATTTCTTTTCTTGATCAACTTCTTCAAACTCGGCATCCACGACTTTTTCTTCATCACCATTCGTACTACTCGTGGTGCCGTCGCCGCCGCCTTCGCTATCTCCTGGGCCACTGGCCCCTTCAGCCGAAGCGGATTTGTACATTTCTTCTGCCAACTTATGAGAGGCCGTTTGCAGAGTTTGCATGGCCGTKTTCATCRCYTCGATATCGTCACCTTCCATGGCGGTCCGCATAGCGGYGAYGGCTTCTTGGATTTTYGTTTTGTCTTCGTCTGGGATTTTATCGCYGTTYTCCTGAAYATTCTTTTCKGTCCCGTAAATCAGGCTRTCAGCTTGATTCTTGATTTCAACGATTTCTCGTCGTTTTTTATCCTCTTCGGAATGCGCYTCCGCGTCCTTAACTAATTGTTCTACTTCTTCTTTGCTGAGRCCRCTGGAAGCGGTGATTTTAATGGATTGTTCTTTCTGWGTGGCCATATCTTTCGCCGMGACGTGCACAATACCGTTAGCATCAATATCAAAGGTGACTTCAATTTGTGGCATGCCTCGTGGAGCAAGAGGAATACCCACCAGATCGAATTGGCCCAACAATTTATTGTCGTTGGCCATTTCGCGTTCCCCTTGAAACACACGAATGGTGACGGCGGATTGATTGTCGGCTGCGGTTGAAAAAACTTGGCTCTTTTTGGTAGGGATTGTCGTATTTCGTTCAATAAGCCGAGTGAACACACCACCGAGGGTTTCAATGCCCAGCGAGAGTGGCGTGACGTCCAACAATAAGACATCTTTGACATCCCCTCTGAGTACGCCACCTTGGATGGCTGCTCCGATGGCCACGACTTCATCAGGGTTCACGCCTCGATGGGGTTCTTTGCCAAAAAACTCTTTCACGCGTTGGATGACTTTCGGCATTCGCGTCATTCCGCCGACGAGAACGATTTCGTTAATTTCGCTGGCCGCTATTCCTGCATCGGCAAGGGCCTTTTTACACGGTTGGATTGATCGATCGATCAGGTCATCCACCAATTGCTCCAACTTGGCTCGGGATAATTTCAAGACTAAATGTTTGGGGCCGGTGGCATCCGCCGTCACAAAGGGCAAGTTGATTTCCGTTTCTTGTGATGAGGATAATTCGATCTTTGCCCGCTCAGCCGCTTCCTTCAGGCGTTGCAAGGCCATGCGATCGTTTTTGAGATCAATGCCTTGATCCTTTTTGAATTCAGCAACGAGCCAATCGATAATCCGAATGTCAAAATCATCACCACCCAGGAACGTATCCCCATTGGTGGCTTTGACTTCAAACACGCCATCTCCAATTTCTAAAATCGACACGTCAAATGTTCCGCCCCCTAAATCGTAAACCGCAATGCGTTCTTCTTTCTTTTTGTCCAAGCCATAGGCCAGGGATGCGGCTGTCGGTTCATTGATGATTCGGAGAACATTGAGCCCGGCAATTTCCCCGGCATCTTTCGTGGCTTGGCGCTGGCTGTCGTTAAAATAGGCAGGAACGGTGATGACGGCATCGGTCACTTTTTCTCCAAGATAATCCTCTGCGGTCTGTTTGATCTTTTGAAGAATCATGGCCGAGACTTCTGGCGGACTGTAGGCTTTGCCACGAATCATCACATGGGCATCCCCATTGGGGTTTTCTTGGATTTTATAGGGAAGACGCTTAAGGGATTCCTGGACTTCTTTGGAGGAAAATTTCCGTCCCATCAATCGCTTGACCGAAAAAATAGTATTTTCCGGATTGGTAATGGCTTGCCGTTTGGCAATTTGTCCGACTAAGCGTTCGTCTTTATCATTCACCGCCACCACTGAGGGTGTGGTGCGTCCGCCTTCAGAGTTGGCAATGACATCCGCGTCGCCTCCGCTCATGATGGCGACACATGAGTTAGTTGTACCAAGGTCAATTCCGATAATTTTGCTCATTCGTGTTCTCCTTCTTTATTCGGCTCTGTATTCTCTTCTTCTATTTGCGTCGCTGAGTCATCAGTACTTGGGGCTTGGGCGACGGTAACCATCGCTGGACGTAAGATTCGGTCTTGGAGAAAATAGCCTTTCTGATACTCATCGACCACACAATTTTCAGCGACGGTGGAAGATTCGACGTGGCCAACGGCTTGGTGTTTCGCAGGATCAAACGGTTCGCCGACGCTCTTTTCAACCTGCCTGACACCTAATTTCTCTAAGGTATCGAGGAACTGCTTGTAGGTCAGCTCTATTCCCTCCAGTAACCCTTCGTTGTTTGATTGTTCTTGGCGGTACTGAATGGCTCGTTCAAGGTTGTCAACGGTGGGAAGCAGGTCTTTTAATAATTTTTCGTTGGCGTAGCGAACACTATCGTTTTGATCTCGTTGGGCACGCCGCTTGTAATTTTCAAACTCAGCGGCTAATCGCAGATACTTGTCATTGAGGACCTGAAGTTCCTCATTTTTGGCTGTAAGTTCGGATTGTAAAACCGTAGGCACTTCTGGGATTTCCGAATTTTCAGAAGACGTCTGGGGTGTGGGATCAGTCGCGATGTCTGCTATGGCCGCGTCTTGAGATTCTCCAGCTACCTGATTGTCGTTGCTTGTTGATTGGTTGTCTGAATGTTCCACAGTCTGTTCCTTCGCTGATCGCTGAAGACCCAAAATTTTCAAAATGTTGAGGTTTTCCAAAGTAGCCTTTTGTATTTCCTTTAAAGGGTGGTTAATCAGGTTGTGTTTCGTGCCATCAATGACCTGAACCGGAGCATTTCCCTGTCCTATCGTGGCGATTGGCTCAAAAGGCCTGGGAGCAAATTTAGACATTCTTTTTTATCACCGTATATAGGCTTCTTCTCAGATAGGCATGGCAATGGAGAAGTCAACCCAAAGGGAGAAAAAATAGGGAAAATCTTCAGGGATGTGGATAACTTGAACCTAGAAACGGGGGTTGGGCTATTCGCCCTTGACGCGTTGGTAGAGAAGGTTTAGYCCTTCAAGYGTCAAATAGGGACRTACCTCTTGGATYGTYCGAGAWATRGGGGCGAGGAYKGKRGCAAGRCCTCCGGTGGCAATRACTCKTGTKGTTTGTCCRAKTTCTTSCTGGATTCGTGTCACGAGTTCATCTACCARGCCYGAATAYCCAAAAATAAGWCCCGATTGAATGCTGCTTACGGTATCGGTCCCAATCACGCTTTTKGGCYTGACTAAYTCTACAWTTGGAAGCTTGGCGGTATGRGCATGCAGGGCYTTGGCTGAGCTTTTGAGTCCTGGRGCAATGGCRCCTCCCAAATATCGYCCGTCTTGCGTAACCGTGCAAAAGGTCGTCGCCGTACCAAAATCCACAATGATCAGCCCTGTTTGATATCGAGCGTAGGCTGCAGYGGCATTGACCAGACGGTCTGTTCCAATTTCTTGAGGGTTGSCATATTGRATGGTCAGGTGAAAGGGAAAGTCTGTRTTGACGAGCAATGGACAATGGTGGAAGTAGGTTTCGATCACTTGCTCGATGATGGGTGTCACCGGAGGAACTACGCTTGAGATTATCGTGCCATCAAGACTTTGTGGCTGGATACCTCTTTCTCGCATCAGAGAGAGAAACAACGCTCCATATTCGTCCGAGGTCTTCGTGGTGCTAGTCGCGAGTCGCCAAGAAGCCTGAAGGTTGCCATGATTAAATACGCCGAACGCGATTTGTGAGTTGCCGATGTCTATTGTGAGAAGCATAGATTACCTAGGACCTGAGAGAAAATAGCTTGGACATATCGCGCCAAGATTTGGGTCGGAGTTGGACGGAACGATTGAGAAAAACACGAGGCCTAGCACAGCTATGTTGAGGGTGTTTCGATTGAGGCCCGTTCAACCTAGAAACGGCAGTTGGGCGCAAAAAAGACGTGTAAGAAATTGGTGTGCATGGTGCAATACAAAAAGTCGTGGTCACCTTAGGGCTCGCGCAACAATACCTTTCCCTGTTTGGGCGTCGATCCA
>LXTH01000200.1 GCA_001643555.1 Nitrospirae bacterium SPGG5
TCAGCCATGACTATTGTTTCAGCAGCGAGACTAATCAACGCCCCCGCCGAAATCGCCCTTTTATTAATAAAGGCCACCGTGGGAACTTTGGAGTCGAGAAGCGCATCGCGAATCAGAACCGCCGCATCGACCCGTCCACCAAATGTGTTCACTTCAAGCACCACAGCCCGAGCACCCGCTTGTTCTGCTTCGTCCAGCACTCGCTGAATGAACGGAGCCAAGCCCAAATCAATCATCCCCTCCACCGGAACAACAAACACAATAGGCCTTTGTGCCTGCACGAGCATTGTTCCCCAAAGGAAGATTGCCAATGCAACCATCAGCAACATTCTCGAATATCGCGTCTGCCAAGTTTGATTGATCACGATAATTCCTTTGACCATGCCTCATGGAAATGACGATCGGGTAAACGTCCAGTGCGGAAGAACACAGACACCCTATGAAAATGGGATATGAATTCTCAAGGGAAGAATGAAAAGGAAAGGATTCTCTTTTTAACAGAACAACGTATGGTCAGTTGGCCACTCAAAGCGATGGGAGAAATTTGCTAGTTTTCAGAAAGACCCTGCAACAACTCCACGCAATCCGGTTCTCGCAACTTGCGTAGCGCCACGGCTTCGATTTGGCGGATGCGCTCTCGGGTCACTCCAAAATCTTCGCTGATTTCTTCCAGCGTGTGGTCCTTTTCGAACCCGATGCCAAAGCGCTTTTTAATGATATATGCTTCACGATCAGTCAGCACGCCTAACGCGGAAGCAACTTTCTGCTGCACATCAAACCGTTCAGCGGCGGCATACGGTGGGTGGATATTCACATCCTCGATGAAATCGCCGAGACGCATGTCTTCGCTGTCACCTACTGGCGAATCGAGGGACATCGGTTCCTTAATACAATTCGTAATGTCTCGCACCTTCTCATAGGTGAGATCCAGCTCAACCGCCAGCTCCTCGAGTTTCGGCTCTCGACCTAATTGTTGAACCAATTGTCCCTTCACACGTTTGACCTTTTGCATGGCCTCATGCATGTGCACCGGAACCCGAATGGTATTGGCCTGATCGGCGAGGGCACGGGTAATGCGCTGCCTGATCCACCACGTGGCATAGGTGCTAAATTTATACCCACGTTGGTATTCAAATTTTCCCACGGCTTTTATCAAGCCTAAATTTCCCTCTTGGACTAAATCCAAAAACTGTAAACCCCGACCCATGTACCGTTTAGCAGTACTCACAACCAAACGAAGATTAGCACTCACTAAGTCCGACGTCCCTCGTTCAATGTGAGCCTCCGCTTGTTCCAGTTCCTCAATAGCCTTCACAAACTGCTGCGTAGGCATGCGGACCACATCTTCTTGGAGACACTCCAGTTTGGTTTGCGCATCGATCATGCTGGCTATAAGGGATTCGGCCTGAATATTGGACAGTGTGAATATTCGGTGCTTGGAGAGCAAGCCGACCCAATTCGGACGCCGTTTGTTAAGATTCTTCTTGAATTCTTCTTCTCGCAAACCGAACTGCCGTGCGCCTTCCTGTAATACATAGAGGTACGAACGCACGTTCCCGCCTTCRGCCTTCACRCGCGCTAGGCACTGTGCCTGAAAGCCAGTCGAAAGGTTTAGGTGTCGGATCTGGACTGCAATTTTTTGATGAAGAAGTTCCCGACGTTTTTCAGTATCGGCCATCGTCTGTTTGGAAGATCCATGGCCATTCACAGCCTCTAGCAATGCCCTGAGGGTTTTCGCATGTCGGCGTACCGCGCTGAGGCATTGCAGGGTATGGGCTAACAGCACCTCTTGGTTTTGAGAGTCCTCAATGCCCTTCCCATCATCCCCTTCTCCCGCCACTTCAACAGTGACCACTTCGCGAAGCGGAATCTCCTCACGACGTACTAATTCATGAACGGTCCACAGATACTCTAAGGTGATCGGCAGAGTAAACAAGACGGCCCATAGGTCGGCCTTGCCCTGTTCAATTTGTCGCGCCAGCCGAACCTCACCTTCTTGGGTCAGCAGAGGCACTTGCCCCATTTCTTTCAGGAACATATGGACAGGGCTCTTGGACTCCCACGCATATTCCTGACGAGGCTGGATCTTCAATGTAGTCGCAATCTGCGTAGACATCGCATGATCATCCATCCCCGCGCGCACCACTCCAAAGTCAGAGAAAGCTCTCTCACCTTGCACGAATATGTCAAATGATTTTCTCATAACCGTTTGTCTGTATTGTCCACTCAACGTTACGCAGCCTTAGGGCTCGCGCAAGAATAGCTTCCTCTGTGTGGGCGTCGATCCATCCCGCCTGGCGGCGTTGCTCGTCCTTTTCATACGAAGGGTATGCGCAGTCCTCGCGCCTTCCCAGACAGGTGGCTCAGCACCCACACAGAGGAAGCTATTCTTGCGCGAGCCCTTAGAACCGGGATGCGTTGATTTTTGTGGTATTGGGGTCTCGCCTTGAGCTTTATTGAGATACGTTGTCTCCCCACAATTCAAGCACCGTAAAATCGCAATCTGTAAATAGGGTCCCTCCGGATCATACAACTGATCCCGCACGACCAACCCTTGACATCTTGAGCATTTCATTTTTATCTCCCTCACGGCTCCTGGCCGCTTTCAATACACTTGTAAGCTGGGACTGTGGAATAATTGAAATATTTCCATTATACCATCCGCATGTCATTCATCTCATAAACCTCCAAGAGCAAGAGGGGATGTTCAAAAAGGCGCACTCAGCAAGGCCGCAGGCACTTTGGCGCGTGGAGCGTACGGGTGAGTACGTGAGGGCCGAGAACGCCGCTGGCTTGTCTGCCGTATAGCCTTGGCGAAGGCTGACGACCTTTTTCACCATTCCCAAGCTGAAAATACCGGATACGTGAGATCTTTCGTGGTCGAAGACATTCACGCACTCTTCTTCTGAATAATCAATGTTTTGCTTATTTCAAGTAGGCTTTCTCACATTTATGAAATTAATTTTGGCACAATCGAATCAAACCTCTTGTTTTTTCTCTTTTCTACTGGTTACTATAGGTATCTAATTACAAAAGTAAAGTAGGTACCGAAAAGTAACCATGAAATTACCGATTAGCCCTGCTGGCTGCCCACTCGATGCCCTTCTCCGCGTCCTTTCAGGTCCCTGGACCATTTATATCCTCTGTCGGCTGCATCAAAACGGACCTACCCGATTTGGTCAACTCAAGCGCCAACTTGTGGGAATTTCATCAAAAATGTTGACGGAACGGTTACGAACCCTGGAAAAGGCCGAGATTGTATTCCGACATCACAATCCAACGGTTCCCCCGCAAGTCACATATGGGTTGACTGAAGAAGGTCAGGAACTGACCACGGTCTTGGACCAACTCAACACCTTGGCTCAACAATGGGGAGCCGAATCGCATGGCTCAAACCAAAAACTCGCCAGTTAACACCCTCTATCCAACATTATTGATCCTAGGCCCGAATATGGAGCCTTTTCTTACCTCATTTCTGTATTCCACCGTTTTTCATCAGGTGAGTAAACCGAAAAACAGCAGGTGTCAATTTCGGGATCCTTTGACTGCTGCAGGAGCTGTGGCGCTCAGGGCGAACAGACTCTCACCCAACGGATGACGGCTACGCGACCCCGTTCGGGTTGAGCCCTGAGCATGCCGAAGGGTCGAAGCATGAACGGGAGAATGGCCATGTCACTACCATTCTCAGGAAAAATTCTTGGCCACCTATAGCAAGGAATTGAGAGGGGGGAAACGTGAAATTCTCCCTTGCCCCCCCTTTAGAAAGGGGAGCAGGAAGGATTTTTTCAAAGAGGGACCCTTTGATGTCAATCAGGCCAAGGCCTCCACAAGACACTAAATTATCGGCTTGAGGAAGCAGGACGCGAAGATCGACGTGGTCGATTCGGCGCAAAATTTCCGGCCCGTTCTGTAGGCCTTTCTAAGCGATTGCCATTGGGAGTATCACCCGATTGAGGTCGCGAAGATCCATTCAAGGAACGCTGCCGAGCAGGTGTTCCTGCGGGTCTCGGGCCTGGTCGCCCCCCAACCGGTCGTGATCGCGGAGTGTCTCTGTTCGGCCGTTGACGAGACGGAGGCCGGCTTCCTGGTGCACAGGGAACCGCATGACCAAGCAGTCGTTCAATGGCTTGCAGCGATCGAAAATCTTCAAACGTGACAAAACTCGTGGCGGACCCGATAGCCTTCATCCTCGCGGTTCGGCCAATACGATGGACATAGTCTTCCGGTACAGTGGGCAGATCATAGTTAATGACATGACCAATATTTGCGATATCCAGTCCACGAGCCGCAATATCCGTTGCCACCAAAATCCGAAACTGTCCACGACGAAATCCTTCAAGCGCGGCTCGTCGCTGCGTCAGACGACGTCCTCCATGGAGTACCGCGACCCGATGCCCTCCTCGATCCAAGGTTTCTCCCAACCGATCAGCCCGGTGCTTCGTCCGAGTAAACACGAGCACGGACTCCATTTTTTCTTGAAGAAGCGAAAGCAACAACTGCGTCTTATCTGATGAAGTTGTGTGATGCAGCATGTGCGTGATCCCTTCAGCAGGCGTCGCGGGTTTATCAACCATGGCACGCACAGGATCTTTTAAGGACATGCGAGCCAAATCACCTAAATCGCTCGGCAGCGTGGCGGAGAAAAGCAACGTTTGCCGTTCCTCGGGTACTGCATCGAGGATTTGATTCAACTGCGGTGCAAAGCCCATATCCAACATCCGATCCGCTTCGTCCAACACCACAATTTCCAAATGTGCTAACGAAATGGTGCCTTGCCACATGTGGTCTAACAACCGCCCGGGCGTGGCCACCAAAATATCGGTGGGCTCAAGCAAGCCCGCCTTGGTCAGTGATTGCAATAAGGGGGCAGACACACCAAGAGCATCGAACGACTGAGAAACGGATTGAGACATTAAAGTATTTCCTTAATCCCAAGAAAAGATTAAACCAGCAGAATGCCGTTAGCGGTCTCTTGGGAAACCGATAGACTCGACACACCAGTGCATTTCGCACAGGAACCCCTGAGCATTTTCATGACGCCCATGAATCCCGCTCCCTGTTCCACAAGGAGAGGAGGTGCTGACATTCTGTTAGTGGGATCGTATGTGAACGTGTTCAGAAAACCAAACGAGGCAGAATCAGGAGGGAGTCCGCTCCGAGCAGGATCTGGTCGCGATACGATCGCGGGTCCGAGTTTCATCTTGCCTTGTTAGCAGCCGGACCGTTTCAGCCAACAATAATTTCTATAGATACAGCAGAACCAGGGTTGTGTCAAATTTAGCAGTTTCGCTCTTGACGTATAAGGTGAATTCAAGCGTCATAGTCTATCGGTTGAAGAACGATTATCTTAAGGACCTGCGAGAAAATAACTTGATCAATATCGCGCCAAGATTTGGGTCGGATTTGGACGGAACGATTGAGAAAAACTCGAGGCATAGCACAGCTATGGTGAGGGTTTTTCGATTGAGGCCCGTTCAACCTAGAAACAGCAGTTGGGCGCAAAAAAGCCGTGTAAGACATTGGGGTGCATGGTGAAATACAAAAAGTCGTGGTCACCTTAGGGCTCGCGGGACAATTGGGAGGCCCAGATTTGTGATCGGGGCAAGGCGCGACGAGGGAGCCTAGCGGGGCTCTGTGACCGAGGAGCAACGCCGCCCCGGGCCAAAGATGGGCCTCCCCGGAGGGCCGGACGCTTTTGGGCTCCGCCGGCGTCGCTCATCGCTTCCATACTCCCGGTATGCGCACTCTTCGCTCCTTGGCTCGCTCCAAAATCGTCTCGGCCAATTATCCCGGTTATTTCGTGACGGACCCTGAGAGCTTGCGCGGACTTTTGTGATCCAACTGCTGTTTCTAGGATCATACACCTTTCAAGGTCATCACAGAATATACCTCCCCCTGCTTCACTTGTTACCTGGAAGAGAAGAGTGTAAAATCCCGGTAGGTTGAGTTGCAATCTTTTTCCTTTTACGTGATAGGCACCATCATGGCAGGTCCAGAAAAGCTCGAAGGACTCCCACAACCACCCCATCACTCTCCACTTTCGAAGGCCGTGCCTCCGCGCCAACACGCCTCGAACATAACCTCGGGCGCTCCCCACAACACAGATCCCGTTGAACTCTCACCCGAGAATACCGAATATCAACAGATTTTAAAACGTATCGATCAAGCGCCGGACATCCGCCCTGATCGCCTGGAAAAAATTCGTCAGGCACTCGAAGCCGGATCCTATCACATCGGCTCTAACGTTGTGGCTGATCAACTGATTCGAGAAACCCTGATCAATGACCTCACGAGCAATCAACCTCGCGATGATCGCGAATCTCGGACAGGCTCCTAGCTAAGCCACAACTCATTTCCCGCACTTCAGCTTCCTTCATGTTGCCTTCCTTTTTAGGATAATAGGTTTCGTCTACGTTGTTTCAAGCACTGATAGGCCAGGGACACCTTTCGTCTCGGCGAGAAGAGGTTAGACATCCAACCTATCAACCACAGGCTTTGACTGAAGCATTTGGGAAAACAACCGAAAACAGTTGGGAGATGTATCAATCCTCACAGACCACCTCACCTTCAACCACCAATACGGTTTGGCTTCGCCTTGAAGAGGAACACCAGTCTGCCATGTTGCGAGGACATCTCATTGGACTGGGTTCGGACCAATCACTACTCTGCGCACTTCCGGCTCACACGACCTGGCAACAGTTCAAGCCGGGCATGACATGCCGAGGACACACCTTGATTGATGGAGAAACCTACCAATTCGAAACCACGATCAAGGAAGTACTCCTTAAGCAAGGGGCGTTACTATTGAATAGTCCCAAGAAAATCACGCGTCGCGCCCCTCGAATTCATCCTCGTGTGCCAGTGAACATCTCCGGCACCATTCGTCCAACCAATCACAATGGTGATGTGCTCGCCGTTCTCCCGACTACCCTGATCGACTTATGCA
>LXTH01000177.1 GCA_001643555.1 Nitrospirae bacterium SPGG5
GAAGAGAATTCGTCTTGGGAAAGACGTCGGAATTTTCGACCGGGACGAAGGCGGTCGAGTAGCGCAACCTCTAAGCCATCTAAAGCCACATCTTGCTCGGAAACCGTCTTTAACGCACTCACACAATGTTGCAGCGCTGACTTTAAATCCAGGAGCTGATGATCGCCAGTCCCTTTTTGCAAGGCCGCAAGCAACGCTTCTGAACGCCCCCCGATTGCCACGAATGAGCGCTCGTGGAAAATCGTACCATCAAAGGCGATCCGGAAGAGTTCATTCTCACCGGGTTGTTCTCCCACCTGAGCCAACAGAATTTCCACTTCAAAGGGTTTCATTTCTTGGCTGAAAATTGTTCCGAGTGTTTGGGAATACCCATTCGCGAGCGATCGTGCCGTGACGTCTTCACGGCTATACATAAACCCTTTTAAGTCCGCATGTTGAATGCCGGCTTTCCGCAAATGTTCAAATTCACTATATTTTCCTGCTCCGGAAAACGCGATGTTGTCATAAATTTCCGAGACTTTGAATAACGACGTGCTGGGATTATCGGCCACAAACAGCACCCCATCTTGGTATTCCATGGCAATAACCGAACGGCCTTTGGCAATACCCTTCTTGGCATACTCAGCTTTATCCTGCATGAGTTGTTCGGGAGAAACATAGTAGGGCATTGACATGATTAATCCTGCGTAGCTCTGGCCCGAGCCAATTCGTCGCACATGGAAGCAATCCGAGGTTCTTCGACATCTCGGACACCGTCCAGGTCAACGAGTTTCATGGTTGGAAAAATCCGGCGTAAGATATCTGGGCCACCGGTTCCCACATCTTCTTCYGCAGCGCTGAACAGGGCTTGCAGCGCAAGCCGAATCGYKTCYTCCTCAGRRAGATTCCGTCGATAYCGTTCTTTRATWGTGACTTTGGCGTCTTTTCCACCWGACCCAATSGAATGATAATCSGTCTCTTCGTATCGYCCACCCGTGACATCGTATTTRAAAATTCGACCCTGYCCGAGTTTCGTATCAAARCCGACAAACAACGGGATAACCACGAGGCCTTGCATGACCATTGGCAAGTTGGCCTTGACCATCTGGCCTAATCGATTGGCTTTTCCCACACAGGACAATTGCACCCCGTCGATTTTTTCGTAATGTTCTAATTCAACACTGAACAGCTTGGCCATTTCGATGCAGGGTCCGGCTGCGCCRGCAATCGCCATCGCGGAATGGCTATCAGTTTTAAACACYTTCTCCATGGTACGGGYGGCAAGTTGATACCCTTCCGTKGCTYGCCGATCACCGGCAAYCAATACACCTTGATCATATTTGATCCCCAGAACAGTGGTACCATGCGYRAYSGAGGCMAGATACSCACSCTGAACGTCTTCCGCRGATACCGGARCMGRCAACGRYCCACCCCAGMGAYCKGMWNGAGYKRNTTCRGSRSGARTKYSSANACMGRTANTCRWAWRMMSTCKWMYRNTTGWAMMTGTGGTGACTGCAATGATTTCATCCATTCCATAATAAAAACGCTCAACAAGAATATAATTGTCGATGGAGAAGTTAGTGCTCAAAGGCAGACAACTTCGCGAGCAATTCCTCCACCGTTTCGACCCCCTCCATTAACTCATTGGTCAATTCACGTGTGCCACGGGTGGGATCCATCAAGGGAACCCGTTTAATCGTGGTGTTCCCAATATCAAACAACACCGAGGTCCAACTCATGCCATAAATGTGTTTTGGAAATTTCTGCAGACACAGTCCTCGAAAATAGGCTCGTGACCCATTTGGCGCGACATGCTCAGCCTGAGAAATTTCTTCATCGTGAAGCAAACGCTCGATCCGGTTTCCTCGCTCCAAGGTAAAGTACAGACCTTTGTCCGGGCGGATATCGTGATACTGAAGATCCATGAGCGCGGCTCGAGGATCATCCCAGCCACAACCTTTTCGATCGATGTAGGATTCAATCATCTGTCGCTTGGCCACCCAGTCAAGTTCCCGGCCAAGCAGCATGGGATCTTTCTCCAAGGTATCCAAGACAGACTCCCAGCGAACCATGACATCCTTTGTCGCCGGGCTGAAATCACGACARGCGTAAAAATCATGCGCAGCTTKTAAAAACTCCCGTTGCATAGCAATCGCCGTRGTCATSTGGCCATTGCTGAGTTTGACATCACGTTTCACGGAAAGGTCTCGTGATACAGCCTTGATKGCMGCCACAGGATCGTCCAACACRATCTTGGGCAATGCCGCGCCTTCTTCCAACATATGCATGAYAATCGCCGCGGTCCCGACTTTTAGATAGGTGGAAATTTCTGCCATRTTGGCATCACCCACAATGACGTGAATACGACGAAATCGTGAGGGATCGCCATGCGGTTCATCGCGRGTATTCACAATAGGCCGGTTCACCATGGTATTGAGATCAACCAAACACTCAAAGAAATCCGACCGTTGAGCAATCTGATAACCCACGGAAGTCGTGCCGTTCTCTGCACCCACTTTTCCGGCTCCCGCATAAATCTGACGACTGACAAAAAACGGCAGCAACGTTTTGATAATCGCCTCAAACGGCACCGTGCGCGCTAACAGATAGTTTTCATGATAACCGTAACCATTCCCCTTGCCATCGGAATTGTTTTTGTACAACACATAGCGAGCTTCACCGGCTGCCCGATTCATCAGGTCTAAACTCTGGGCAGCAATACGTTCCCCAGCGCGCTCGTACGCAACCAGTTCACGAGGATTGCTGCACTCCGGCGTGGAATACTCAGGATGCGCGCCATCCACATACCAACGTCCACCATTGGCCAGAATTTTATTTAATTGCCGATTATAGTCAGGCCCAGGCCGTTCACGTTCACCTTCGATTTCAAACCCACGGGCATCAAGTAGCGGATTTTCGTTTTCATAATCCCACAGGGCTTGCGGAACGGGAAGCGAAGGGTAGAAGCTTACGAGCCGGAGAGAATTCGCGACAGGATCGGACAGTGACGCATGGCGAGAAGCAATGCCAAATTCGGTTTCTGTTCCAAGGATTCGATACAAGGGAACCTCATTCGCACATGAAAGTTTAGGAGCCTGTCCGAGATTAAAAATAATGTCCGGCGCTAATCGTTTCAATCTCTCGGGATTCATCTGACCCCGGCGTTAAGGTCCGAACATGGATAATTTTCTCACCCTTTTTCCCGGCAAGGCGCGCCCAGTCGTCAGGATTGGTCGTGTTGGGGAGATCTTCATGGGCTTTAAACTCATCACGGATAGCCCGCAGAAAATATTCTTCCTTCAGACCTTTCTCTCCACTAGCAATCGCTCGTTTGACCGCGGATGTTTTGGCACGTGACACGACCCCTTCAATCAGCGCTCCACTGGAGAAATCCTTGAAGTAGAGCGTTTCCTTTTCTCCATTCGCATAGCTGACTTCGAGATAGCGATTGTCTTCGGACAGCGCATACATCGATTCCACGACCACTTCGATCAAACGCTCGACAATCTTGTTCCGATCGCCGTCAGATCGATCAACTTCTTCCTTGGCAAACGGAAGATCGCTCGTCAGGTATTTAGCGAAAATATCCTTGGCGCCTTTTTTATCGGGTCTCGGAATTTTCACCTTTACATCCAAACGACCGGATCTGAGCACGGCGGGATCAATTAAGTCCTGACGGGTACTAGCGCCAATCACGATCACATTTTGCAAGCGCTCCACCCCGTCTATTTCAGCCAAAAATTCGGATTCCCCGTGGCGGCTTTATCGCGAGCTTTCGCAAAGACTTCTCGAATTTGTCGTTCGGACTCGCCGACATACTTATTCAACAGCTCGGGTCCTTTGACATGAAGGAAAAAACTGCGCACCTCCTTGCCAGACAGGTGTTTCAGCTTTTTGGCAATGGAATTCGCCACCGCCTTGGCAATCATGGTCTTCCCACAACCCGGCGGCCCATACAGCAATACGCCTTTCGGTGGGTTGAGTTTATGTTCTAAAAAGAGCTCGGGGTAGAGAAACGGCAACTCGACGGCATCCGTCACTTGTTCCACTTCCTTCTCCAACCCACCGACATCATCATACTCGATGTCCGGCACTTCTTCGATCACGAGTTCTTCGATTTCCGATTTGGGAATTTTTTCGATCACATATCCGGATCGAGCATCAAAGAGAAGATGGTCGCCAACGCTTAATCGCTCTTCCAACAGTGGCTCGCCCAACTCCACCACCCGTTCTTCATCGTGATGCAACTGCACCAGCACTCGAATATCATCAAGGCGATCTTTTAAGCGGACCACCTGGCCCTGTGGATCAAACCCACGGACTTCAATAATATTCAGAGCCTCATTCAAAATGACTTCTTGTCCCTTGCGCAACATCTCACCTGCAATCGACCCATGCACACTCACACGCATCTTGCGCCCGGAGACATACACATTGGCAGTCCCATCTTCATTGAAACTGCAAAACAAGGCATACGACGATGGGGGGGCTGTCAGTTTTTCAATCTCGGTTCGGAGAGACTCAATCTGGGTTTTGGCATCCTGGAGTGWRGMMGKCNATWYGWYATYGKKCTYKKSMKWNCTGCTGWANCYNGMTCYKMSKATCWTAGAGTTGACGAGTTTCAGTCTCCAACGATTGGAGTTCACTCYGYAACTTTTCAATCTCGCGGGTATAATCTTCGTGTTTTCGAAATMCCATAAGTACTTTACCTAARCATCATTTCGGATGAAACACNAARGGAGAAGAACTCAAAATACAGGCTAAAAYNTTTCTTGACGATTGATGCCAGCCTCAACAAAAGTCCCACTTTTNNAGGGCAAAACACATCAACATTTTTCTCAACGCCACCGWRAGGAATTCTAGCACTGGGTTTCGGAAAGAAGCAACRGGATGATTCATGAATTTGYCCTACGGAGRTACGCCAAGTTGCGTAGAATAGTTCTTGACGGATTCTATGGGCGAAGAAGATTGMAAGATGGATGAAATCACCGCGATACCATAGGCGCCCGCTTTCCGAATTTCTTTGACCCGCGACAGATCAATTCCGCCTATGGCAAAAATGGGAATCTGACAACGTCGATGGGCTTCTTCAAGCACCGACAACCCTAAGGGCGCGCCATACGCCCACTTTGAGGGCGTATCATACATCGGACCCAGCACCACAAAGTCAGCACCTTCTCGCTCACGTTGAACTGCTTCATCGGCAGAGTGAACCGAGACTCCAATCAATCGGTTTGGCCCTAAACATTTCCTAGCTTTTTGAACAGGAAGACTATTTCCTCGCAAGTGCACACCCTGCGCGCCTGTGGCCATGACGACATCGACACGATCGTTAATCAACAATGGCACTTGGTCGCGTTTGGCCCAACGAGAAAGTGTGCTTGCCAATTTCAACAAGGTCCGAGTAGGGAGGTCCCTTTCTCGAAGTTGGAGCATCAGGCCTCCTTGAGAGATCAGAGACTCCAACACCTGGAGAAAATGTTCCTCACCAATTTGATGACGATCTGTGACGACATAGAGAGGAGGAAGGTGATAGGCAGACATGGGAGGTAATTGGAAAAACCGTGATGTGAAAAACGTGATGCGTGATGCGTAAATAGAAATGAAGGAATTCACCCTTCACGCGTAACGGATCACGCATGACATCCGACTACAGCATACCTTCAATCGTCGTACTCGCCGTGGCATAGAGTTTCCGAGGAATACGCCCCGCGCGATATGCAAGCCGGCCAGCATTAACAGCAAATTTCATGGCTTCAGCCATAACAATGGGATCTTGCGCACCGGCGATCGCGGTATTCATCAGCACGGCATCCGCTCCAAGCTCCATGGCCAAGGCCGCATCCGAAGCCGTGCCTACGCCAGCATCCACGATAACAGGGACTTTGACGGTTTCCAGAATGATTTTGAGATTGTAGGGATTCCGAATACCCAAACCCGATCCAATTGGAGCGGCCAACGGCATGACCGCTGGACAACCAATATCAACAAGCTTTTTCGCAACGATGGGATCATCATTGGTATAGGGTAAGACGATGAACCCTTCCTTAATAAGAATCTTCGCCGCTTCAATGAGGCCTGCGGTATCAGGGAACAGCGTTTTCTCATCACCGATCACTTCAAGTTTCACGAGATCGGACACACCGGCAGCCCTTGCGAGCCTCGCATATCGCACCGCATCTTCAACGGTATAACAACCAGCGGTGTTGGGGAGAATGGTATATTTCCTCGGGTCAATGTAATCCAAAAGATTCTCGGAATTGCGGTCGGTGATATTCACCCTCCGGACGGCCACCGTGACCACATCAGCTCCCGAGGCCTCAATGGCTTTTTGTGTTTCGACAAAGTCTTTATACTTTCCTGTTCCTACCCATAAACGGGACTTGAACTCATGTCCAGCGATGGTTAAGCGATCATTGCTCATAAGATTCTCTATCTATTGGTTAAAGGTAACTCAGGTGGATAGACTGAAGGAGGAAGGCTTTTAATCCCGAGAAGGTCTAAAATGGCTTGATCCCAGCGTGACGTGATGCGTGATAGCCTTCAGCCTAAATACCTGAGTCGTGAAGGCCACTACCAAAACCTTCCGACCCTCCTCCGATAAAACTCATGACTTCGACTCGATCCCCGTCTTGTAAAAGTCTGGCCTCAAACACACCTTTATCCATTATTTCCATATTGACTTCCACGGCCACCTGATCCAAACGAATCTCTAATTGAAGCAAGAGAGCCGCGACCGACATTCCTGCTTGAATATCATGCTGTTCCCCATTCAACTGAATAGTCATTTTGCAATACGATTGATCGGGTAAGTAAGGACCCCAAGGATCACATAAATGCCATCCTACGAGACCCCGGA
>LXTH01000228.1 GCA_001643555.1 Nitrospirae bacterium SPGG5
TATTGGTATCGGAATCTCAAATTTACCTGCTGGTATTGTGTCTGCAGTTAGTCGTCTACACGAGTGCTATTGCTGCACATCAGTTTACTGGTTTGAGGCGGAATTCCCTCATTAGACTGATTTACTATTTTTGCCAGGTGAAAGGGTCATAGATGAAAGGAGTTGGTTGTATGTGTAATGTGAAAGGTTCTGCTGCCCTTGTCATTGCGGCTGCAGCCATGGTTATGTTCCTCACTGGGTGTGAGACCACGAAACATGCTGAAGTGATGACCGCTGAGGAATTGGCGGCCCAAGCTCAGGCCTCCGGCTCGCAGGGTTCAGCCACGGGTTCAGGTAGCGACCAAGGAGGGATTCCCCTGGCTGGCCAAGGGATGAGCGAAGGCTCCCTGTCGGTGGGTGATTCCTCAGGTACGGTTGCTGGAACTGGGAGTTCGGAACTGTCCCTCTCAAGTATTAATCCGGAAGGCCCTCCGTCTCCCACGCTTCGTGATGTGAGTGGTGCGAGCATGGGCGGGGATATTTCAGGTGGTACACATGTGGCCACGGGAGAATCCATGGAGACCAGTGGGTATGAGGGACAACAATTTGTCCGTGCGCTCATACCTTCAGATTTTGTTCCGGAAAGTCCTCCGCAACCTATGTTGGGTGATGGTAGCGCATCAACCGATTCAGGCATGGAAACAAATGGCACTTCGGGGTCTGGCGACGARRTCGTGCGATTGCCMGATCTTGATTCTATGGAGCCCTTAAGCCAAGGTGACTTGGATGGCTCTCAAGAAGATGGAAGCAATGGAATTGGTGGTGGGGGCGGATTGGGGCATGTGTATTTTGATTTTGACCAATACGTTATTCGAGACGATGCGGTCTCCACCTTACAAGAGGATGCACAATTACTCAGTGCGCAGTACCAAGATTCCAGCGTCCTGATTGAAGGCCATTGTGATGAACGTGGAACCACGGACTATAACCTCGTGTTAGGTGAACGCCGGGCTCAGGCGGTAAAAGATTACCTGGTTGACCTAGGCGTGTCTTCTTCGCGCATCCAAATTGTGAGTTATGGCAAAGAGCGTCCGAGCTGCACAGGGTCAGAAGAATCGTGCTATCAGGAAAATCGTCGCGGCCATGTGGTGCTGCAATAGCCGCGGAGGATAGATTCTCCCATCACACGTTTCTGACAAGAGTTCTTGCGAAATCGTAGAAACGGGGCTTCATACTTTTTACCTTGAAAGGGTGAATGGTGTGGGGCCTTTTTTCTTCCTAGGGCTCGCGCAAGAATAACTTCCCCTGTTTGGGCGTCGATCCATCCCGTCTGGCGGCGTTGCTCGTCCCTTCCATACGAGGAGTATGCGCAGTCCTTGCGCCTTGCCAGACAGGTGTCTCAGCACCCAAACTAGGGAAGTTATTCTTGCGCGAACCTTACCCTTGTATTTTTCCCCTTTCTGAAAATGAAAACGCAAATCAAAACGATTGTTTTTGTCTCCTTCGAAAACGAATTTGCCCCGCTCGGGGGGCTGGCAGCGGTGATGCGTCTGCTTCCTAAACGAATGGCACACATGAGTCATGACCGGTGTGTCACTTTTACACCGTTTTTTCGCGAGATCACCAAGTGTAAGCCCAAGCTCATGGATTCCATTCAATCAACAGGCATCACGTTTTCTCTTGTCTATGATGGGAAGAAGCATCAGGTTGAGATTTTTCAGCATCAAGGTGGCGACGGGTTTACAACCTACCTGTTCGATTCCCAGAAATTTTTTAATGCGCCCTGTGATTGCGGAGATCCACCTGGTATGGAAGCTCCATGCAATCCCTATTTGAATCCGGCGCACCCGGAGCAACTACTCGATGACTCATTGTTGTTTTCGTCGGCTGTACCAAAAGCTCTTGTGGCGCTAGGCCTAACTCAGAATGTGGTGTTGTGTCTCCAAGACTGGGAGGCAGCGGGGGCGGCCATTGTTGCCAAGAATGATCCGCGGCTTTCTAGAATCTCTTGCTTATTAACCTTGCACAACTCTTATGATAGGCCTGTGAGYCAAGCGGAAATGAAAAGAATGACGGATCGTGTGTTACCCGGCCCGACGGTTCTTGCCAAAGCWGGCCCRTWTYTTGATGGTCCCATTTGCACSGTCTCCCARCATTTTGCGCATGAGCTGATTCATGAACCCGTGCATCGGGACATCTTTRCCCCGCATCTTCAGGCGATRTTTAAARAACGGACGATTCGAGGAATTAACAATGGACTGTTTAGCCAACTTGATTTTTCACCGGAAGCCCGAACCAAAACTGCTTCTGGAAATTACCATGGTCTCTTGGAAGAAAAAGCCACGCGTCGCCGGGAGATGATCCAAAAGCTGGAAACGTATCAACCTGAGAGGGCATGGGGGTCGTTAGATTTCAACAATTTTGATGGGCCGGTGTTTCTGTTTTTTGGTCGGGATGATCCGCGACAAAAGGGCTATGACCTTGCGGCAGCGGCTATCGACCGTATCCCACCTGGGCAGGCGAAGTTTGTATTTACCCCGATTCCTGGAGACGAAGGGATTCAAGGGCTGCAATTTTTACAAAACCTGGCCAAGCGTCGACCGGGTGAGGTGAAGGTGTTCCCTTTTCGGATGGAGCAAGGATACACGGAACTTCAACGTGGAGCGTCGTTTATCGTGATGTGTTCCCTCTATGAACCCTTTGGTGGGGCGACGGAAGGCTATGCTGTTGGCACGCCTGTGGTGGCAAGAGCGACCGGTGGGTTGGTTCAGCAGGTTGTGCCGTATCCTTCTGTTGCGTTGAATGCGGCAGTCCGTACTTTGAGCGATCAGTTTCATCGGGAATCAGACGCTCCAACAGGGTTCCTCTTTCGCGAGTCAGGACTTGGGGTGAAAGAGGCAGCACAAGGATGGAGCGCAATTTTGGATTGTGCCTATTGGCCTGGAGGCGACCGGTTACAAGAACGAATGCAGATTCCCTTGTTTCGTTCAATGGTCCAAGCCGCTGAAGGCGCGTTMMGTAATGCTATCGAACTCTACCAMACGGATCAARCAGGCTATGCCCAAATGATAAATCAAGGCTTTCACATGTTAGACCGGTTTTCCTGGGACCAAGCCGTTCGCGAATATCAAGAAATTTTCTCCTCCCTCCCATCCGCCTAAGAGAGCTGTTTATCACGGAGGGGGCCGCCAGCTGCGTTCCTAATTAATGGGGTCAGACTCGATTTTAATCTGGCTTTGTGTTATCTTTCGACTCTCGCGAGAAGGCTGTCCGAGATTAGCGATCGTCACGAGGATGTGCTGGTTTGAGTCAGATGTTTCGATCATTTGAGGCGAATAGTGGGACTATGCAACGAAAAGGGGGACTGTTCAAAAAGGGCGTCCAGCAAGGCCTAAATCGTAATGGGTGACGCGTAATGCGTGATGAGTAAGAAAGCAAGAAGGTAAAAGTCAAAGCGACTCTTTTGCTTTACGTATCACGCTTCACGTCKMCMGAGMACGCAGCTGGCGGCCTTKTTCAACATTCCCCGAAAAGGATCGGAAGATCTGGCCATACCCAGCACATCCGCAATAGATTCGTCTAATCTGGGACCGGCTCCTAGGATAAATGATGAGGTTGGTTGCCGATTCATGGGTTGGCTTTCGATATGGGATAGGAGGCAGTATGAAGAAGGCAAAGAAAAGTGAGGGACCCAAAAAGCGGGTAGTGCGAACTTTGGCGATTGATATCGGTGGGACCGGAGTCAAGGCCATTGTGTTAGACGATACAGGCCATCCCATCACCGAGCGTGGGCGGATCAAAACTCCAAGGCCTGCGACCCCTCAGGCCATTTTGGATACCATTGACGAATTGGCTAAAGGGCAAGGCGCATTTGATCGTATGTCCATTGGGTTCCCAGGGGTCATCCGTAAAGGCGTGACCTCGACGGCGCCGAATCTTGATCCATCCTGGAAAGGGTTTGATCTGGTCCATAACCTCGAACAGCGGTTAGGAAAGCCGGTTCGAGCGGCCAACGATGCCGACGTACAGGGGTTTGGCGCGATTCGTGGCGACGGGGTGGAACTCGTGGTCACGTTGGGGACAGGCTTTGGGTCGGCGTTGTTTGTGGATGGACGACTCGTTCCGAATTTGGAAATTGCGCATCATCCGTTTCGAAGTACCAAGACCTATGAGCAAGAACTGGGGGATGTTGTACTGAAGAAAATCGGCAAAAAGAAATGGAACACACGTCTCGAGTTTGCCATCCAATCTCTCGAAGCGTTATTTAATTATGATCGGTTGTATATTGGTGGCGGCAACGCCAGGAAGGTTACCTTGGAATTGCCTGAGAATGTCACGCTCATTTCCAATATGGCTGGTCTGTTGGGCGGAATTGCCTTTTGGAAAATTGATGGCAGTCGTTCGCCAAAAAGGCCTTCCCACACACGCTGATGGCATCGCAAATTTTTATAGTTGGAATTGGCGGGTTTATCGGGTCCGTGTTTCGGTTTCCCCTATCCGGTTTTGTGCATCGACTGATGCCGTTGTCGGAATTTCCGTTTGGCACCTTCGTCGTGAATGTGGTCGGATGTTTGTGTATTGGCGTGTTGAATGGTGTGGCCGAGACGAGGCAGATCATCGGTCCGGAACTTCGTCTTTTTTTGATGATCGGGCTGCTTGGTGGGTTTACGACCTTTTCCACGTTTGGCTATGAGACGCTCGCGCTGATTCGAGATGCCGAAGTCTTTCGGGCGATGGGCAATGTATCCTTGCACGTGTTCTTTGGCCTACTCGCGGTATGGCTTGGCGATATGCTTGGCCGTGTGGTGTGATTGATGCTTCTCCCCAGGGATGGATATCTACTCAGAATTTTTATCGGTGAACGGGATAAGCATGGGCATTTACCACTGTATCAATGGATCATTCAGCAAGCCAGARAACAAMRGCTGGCCGGAGCCACCGCGTTTCGMGGRATCGAAGGSTTYGGYGCSCAYAGTCATTTACATACCACCAAAATTCTGCGCTTAACCGATGACCTTCCTATMTTGATCGAAMTTGTCGATACCAAAGACAAGATCGAATCCTTYCTGCCGATTATCGACGAGGCCATACCCGATGGCCTCGCCACGCTAGAAAAAGTAGAMATCCGCTTGTATCGAAGCGGCCCSCCYCCTGATCCRCCTCCCGACGAACCKGCGGCCTGAGCACCTGAGAGAAAATAACTTGGGCATCTCGCATCCCATCTTYGGGCCAKMTTTGAACGGRCCTCAATCGAAAAACCCTCAACATAGCTGKGCTATGYCTCGGGTTTTCCTCAATCGTTCCGTCCAAATCCGACCCAAATCTTGGCGCGATATTGTCCAAGTTATTTTCTCTCAGGTCCTGAGTCGGTCAGATAGCACAGTTGGTTTCAGAAAATTTAATTGTTCAACTATTTCATTATCGGTWMTRCNWMKMTWGCCNMTRYMCGWCKMTSTYCYGATCYCGCTTCTYCCTYTGWTGGCCTTTCTCACYCTGGCTTTGGGKGGRCAATGGCTTAAGGGGCAAAGCCACAAAGTYGCGATTCCTGCGATAGGTGTATCCTTYGKATTGTCGGTAGGYGCATTCATTGAGGTKGTAAGGAACGGAGCCATATCWGTTCCTCTCTACCGMYTCATKCAGTCCGGAAATYTYGTCGTCGAYCTTGGTCTGTATATCGACCAACTCACYGTCCTCTTSTTGATKTTGGTCACAGGSGTCAGCAGCATCGTTCACATCTACTCTTCCCGATACATGATCGGGGATCCYCGTTACAATCGTTTYTTTGCGGTCATMGSSTTGTTTACCTTTTCCATGGTGATGTTGGTGATGAGTAGCAACCTGCTCATGTTGTTTATCTGTTGGGAGRTYATGGGGMTCTGYTCCTATCTCTTRATCTCCCATTWTGCTCAAAGACMMTCAGCATGCCAGGCYGCCACGAAAGCGTTTTTAKTCAAYGCCGTTGCGGATGTTGGACTCGGGTTCGGAATCATCCTGACCTTTGCCACATTTGGGACTCTCGACATTCAACAAATTTTGACTCGCGCGTCGGTGCAGCGAAGAAGTCGCGAACCTGAGCCTCCGCGTAACCTACTGCATCGCAGCCATAGAGTCCGTGGCCACGAAACAGCAAATCGAGACCACCGTCGGCTGCAAGACCCAGAAACGTGTTGGGTGCGTCGATCGCGGCCAGGCGTACGTACAGGTGCGGCGCGAAAACCTTGAAGGCGGCAAGGTTCTCGTCGAATGCCGTCTGCTCGGCGTCTAACTCGCAGGTTTGCTCCGCTTGCATAGTTCGTCTTCCCGAATGCTATTGCATGGTAGTCAACATGGCAGCGCCCGGTAAGCGACACCCAACACCAGCGTTTCCCCGCTGCTTTGCCGATTACATTGCATGGTCGGAATTAACGGTTCCTTAAGCGACTGATTACTACATTCTTTTTTTGCAAATCTGTTCGGTGAGAATCGACATGCCTTTGAAACTTTCTCTGGCCAAGGGCGAAAAGTTCATCGTGAACGGCGCCGTCATCCGCAACGATGGAGACCACACCGACTTAGTTTTCGAGAACCAAGCGCATATCCTGCGTCAGAAGAACATCTTGACCACGGAAACGGCAGCAACGCCCGCCTCACGCATATACTTCGCGCTGCAGTGCGCCTATCTTTTTCCAGAAAAAGCTGAAAACTACCTGGACAACTTCAAAGAGCTACTCAACGACTATTTGGAGGCCGCGCCCAGCGCCCAGGAGATTGCGACTGAGATCCTCACGAAGGTCGATACCGGCCAACTCTACCAGAGTCTGAAATCTTGTACGCAGC
>LXTH01000196.1 GCA_001643555.1 Nitrospirae bacterium SPGG5
CGCGCACGGGCGAAAATGGTTTTGGGTCCTTTTGCCGAAACAAAAGAGCCTGTCCCGAGTCTGTCGAGGGAACCTCGTCGGCAAGGGCGAAACCCTGCATTATAAAATTCATGGCGAAACGGCATATTTTTAAGTAGCCCTGTACCGGGGGTCGATGTTTTTGTTGAGGGTCTGAGCCCCCTTTGCTAGAATGCCGCTGCGGTGTTTTCTAATCCAGGAGGTTTCCAAAGTCTCGCGTGCGTAAAGTCAAACTTCGTGAAGGGGTGGACCTCGCTAATCTCTTTGGACCGCGGGATATGCATCTCCGGTTGATTGAGGATGGCTTGCAGGTTCGGGTATCTGCGAGGGGTGATGAAGTCACTCTCGAAGGTCAGCCGGAGGCGGTTGGACGTGCCGAACACCTTCTCTGCGAGTTGGCTGAACGGACGATCGGGCGGCGTCAATTAAAATCCGAAGACGTGACCCGGGCACTGAAAGCCACGGAAATTGACGCTCCTCCCAAGGCCGAATTTCTCGATCCTGCTCCTATCTTTACTCCCAAAGGGTCAGTTGTTCCGAAGACCCCCACTCAGCATTTGTACATCGAAGCGATTCAAAAACATGATTTGGTCATTGGTATTGGTCCGGCGGGGACGGGCAAGACCTATTTGGCCATGGCCATGGCCTTGGGCGCGTTGATGAGAAAAGAGGTGAGTCGGATTGTGTTGGCGCGGCCTGCGGTCGAAGCCGGTGAGCGCTTGGGGTTTTTACCGGGGGACATGTACGCAAAAGTCCATCCGTATTTACGACCGTTGTATGACGCGTTGTATGGCATGATGGATATGGATCGGGCGAATCGGTTGATAGAGCGTGGAGACATTGAGTTGGCCCCGCTAGCCTTTATGCGTGGGCGTACCTTGAACGATGCGTTTGTGATTTTGGATGAAGCCCAAAACGCCACGGCGGAACAGATGAAAATGTTTCTCACGCGGCTTGGGTCTAACTCTAAAGCCGTGGTTACGGGTGATATCACGCAAGTGGACTTGCCCCCGGATCGTACGTCGGGGTTGATCCAAGTGACTGAAATTCTTCGGGCGGTTGAGGGAATTAAATTTATTTATTTTCACGAACGAGATATTGTGCGACATCGGTTGGTGCAAGATATTATTTTGGCCTATAACCAGCATGGGAATGAGGCTGGTCACGATCAGACGAGATCCGACGGAACGAAATAATTGATTTTCCCTTCCTGAACGTTCGAAACCGTTTTCTCAAAACCATTTAAATCCCTGGTTTGCAGGATGGTGTGGACCATGCCAGTCTTCGTTCGTAGTCGTGTGCATAGTGTGCTGGTTCGAGAGGCTGCGGTCCGGCGTATTGTTCAAACGCTTCTAGCATGTGTGGGAGAGGCCGCCTCCGAGATCAGCATCGAATTCGTGGGTGGTGCGCGCATGCGTCGTTTGAATCGTGACTACCGACAGAAAGACCGAACCACCGATGTGTTAGCCTTTGCCTGTCGAGAGGCCGGCGGTCCGGCATCGCCGATGCTTGGCGATGTGGTGGTTTCAGTCCCTACRGCCATGCGGCAGGCRGTWTCTTTGAAACATTCGTTGGACGAAGAACTCGTTCGATTATTGATTCATGGCCTGTTGCATGTAGTAGGGTATGATCACGAATGTGGTGAAAAAGAAGCTCGACGGATGCGCCGCAAAGAGGAGAAGCTTTTTGAAGCACTTAAACCCTTACCGAAATTGGTGAAATTGTAATGGGGTGGATTGAACGGCTTAAGGAAGGTTTAAATAAAACCCGCAAAGGCGTGCAACGCTCGCTGCTGCAGTTAGTCGGACAGGGGCATGATCCCGCGGTGTTAGAAGAAGTCGAGGCCTCGCTGTTGGGGGCTGATGTTGGTGTTCGCGCGGTGGATCGTTTGATGGAGCGCCTTCGCGATGAGGTGGGTGGGGATTCGATCCAGACGTTGAAGGACACCCTTGTCGAGATTTTGGCGCCGGCTCAATCTGACTCGATAGAAACGGTGATTCGCTCGGGACCCAAGCCTTTTGTTATTTTGGGGGTGGGGGTAAACGGAGTCGGGAAAACCACCAGCATGGCGAAACTTGCCAGCCGGTTGAAACGTCAAGGATTGACGCCCTTACTCATTGCCGCGGACACCTTTCGTGCCGCGGCGATCGAACAACTGGAGATTTGGGGAAACCGGATTGGGGTTGATGTGATTAAGCACCGACAAGGAGCCGATCCCTCCGCGGTGGTTTTTGACGGCTTGGCCGCAGCGAAGGCGCGTGGGGTCGATGTGGTTCTCATTGACACCGCTGGTCGATTGCACACCAAAGTCAATTTGATGGATGAGTTAAAAAAGATGAAACGTATCCTCGATCGGGAACTGCCTGGCGCGCCGCATGAAGTGTTGCTCACCCTCGATGGAACCATTGGACAAAATTCGTTGGCTCAGGTGAAGCAATTCCATGAGGCAATCGGAGTTACGGGATTGGCCTTGGCGAAGCTTGATGGTACGTCAAAGGGTGGAGTGGTGGTGGCTATTGCCCAAGAATTCGCGATTCCCGTGCGCCTCATTGGAGTGGGCGAACAGGAAGAAGATTTACAAGATTTTCACGCGCGGGAATTTGCTGATGCCCTGCTCGAGGTTCAGGAATAAATGAGGGGATGTTGAAAAAGGGCGTCAGCCTTCGCCAAGGCTACGGCAGACAAGCCAGCGGCGTTCTCGGCTCTTTGTCGTGCTCACATACTAACCCGTACGCTCCGCGCGCCAAAGCGCCTGCGGCCTTGCTGCGCGCACCTTTTTGAACATCCCCCTACAAGCTTGGCGTTTTATAAGATGAGCCACGTGATAACGGCATTATTAAAATTTAAGTACTATTCAATAGGCCCAATGAAACAATGTATCGTGGCGATTGGGTGTGGTGTGCTGGCTTGGGCTGGTGGTGGCCTTTTTTGTTATGCCGCCGAATTGAAAATTCAGCATCATGAGTTGGTGGTGGAGCTTTACCCATCAAGCCATACGATCGTGGCACACGACACGATACAATTGGTTGGATTGCCTGAGAGTGAACCGATTATTCGTGTGAGTTTGAATCCCTCTCTTAACATTGAAGAGGTGTTGGTTGGAGGTGGACCCTTAAATTTTTGGGAAGAGGCGCTGTACTCTTCACCGGGCCGTGATGACTCCTCTGATTCTCAACTCACCCGAACTGTCGAAATTCGCTTGCCCTCCATGCCGGTTGATCGAGAGTCCTTGATTCTGCGGATTTCCTATCGTGGACACATCAATGATCCGCCGCGAGCGGTGCCCGGTTTGCGTTTTGTGCGACCCGATAAGACCAACGGACATATCGGTGAAGAGGGCGTGTATTTAACCTCGGAAACCTCGTGGTATCCTGACATTCTTGGGTCCTTGGCGACGTTTCATGTCACGGTCACACTCCCGAGTAATTGGCGTGCAGTCACCCATGGCCAGGAAGTGTCGTATGTGTCCCAAAGGAATACCTCAACGGCGGAATGGGTCGTCCGGTCCAATACGGAAGCGTTGACCTTGGCGGCCAATCGGTTCATGAAACAAGATCGACAATGGCATGGCATTGAAATTGCCACATATTTGTTTCCCGAGGATGACCATTTGGCTACGCAGTATTTGGACGCCATCGTTCATTACCTGGAATTGTACACGGAGATCTTGGGGCCGTATCCGTTTCCGAAGTTTGCGGTCGTCGAAAATTTTTTCCCGAGTGGGCTGGGCCTGCCGTCGTTTACGTTATTAGGAAGTCGCGTGATTAAGCGAAGGTACACGCAACCATATTCACTTGGTCATGAAGTGGTGCATTCGTGGATGGGCAATTCCGTGTTGAACCATTTTGAAACCGGCAATTGGGTTGAAGGTCTGACAACGTATCTGGCCAATTATTATTATGAAGAACGGTTCGAGGGGCATGAGAAAGCCGTGGCCCATCGCCGGCGAATGATGGTGGAGTATAGCTTGTACAGCCAGCCCGAAAACGACTACGCGGTGGTGAACTTTCATCATAAGGAAAATCGTGTGGATAACGCTATCGGGTATCAAAAGACCGCGATGATTTTTCACATGCTGCGACGGCAGATTGGAGATGACCCATTTTTCCGAGGTGTTCGCCAGTTGGTGGCCGAGTACACTGGTCGTTATGCCGGATGGAGTGAGTTGCAGCGCGTGTTTGAGCAGACGTCAAGATCGGATCTATCCTGGTTTTTTATTCAATGGGTGGAACGGCCAGGAGCTCCGATGCTGGCTATTCAGGAAGTGCGTGTTCAACCTGCTGCAGGCGAGGGTTTTTGGATTCGCCTTCGGGTGTCTCAGACTGGGGATTCTTACCGATTGCAGGTACCCGTTGTCATTCAATTGGATCAAGAAAATGTCTATCGTGGGATTCTCGATCTTCGGGGGAACGACCAATTGATGTCAGTGTGGGTTCCCACCAAGCCGCTACGTCTCACGCTTGATCCGGAGTATCAGACATTTAGACGACTGAAGCGCAGCCAAATTCCGCCCATGTTGAATCTTTGGGTGACGGATCGGCATCGAGCCGTGTCTGTGCCGCCAGCAGAATCGGATCAAGCGCTTTTTCAACCGGCCCTAGATCGCATCCGTTCCCAACAAGATGATGTCGTCTGGTTAGAGGGCATGGTTCACTCAACGAGTGTACAGTCTGTGTTGGCGTTTGGGCGGCCCAATCAGAACGCTGTGACAGCGGAGCTGCTTCGGTGGTGTGGCCCACGAATCACCGTGAATGAACGGGAAGTTACGATAGACGGCACAACCTTTTCTGGTGAAACTGTGGC
Organism: Nitrospirae bacterium SPGG5; assembly: GCA_001643555.1. The sequence continues at coordinate 4,822 of LXTH01000196.1, forward strand.
TGTCCTCGTCAGCTGCGCGAATTCGAAACATCCCGACCATGTTGGCACGGCCTTTTTTGGTTTGGCCCCGGACGCGGTCAAACGCGTGGCGCGGCTCTTATTTTTTTATGGATGGGATAGTTATCTTGTATACAAAAATGGAACAGTGATTGCACGCGGTTCTTTTGCTCCCGAAGCACAAGAGTTAACGGTTGAGTTAGGGCCTGTGAAAGAATAACTTGGACACAATCGCGCCCAGATTTGGGTCAGATTTGGACGCAACGATTGAGAAAAAACCGAGGCATAGCATGCCTATGTTGAGGGTTTTTCGATTGAGGCGCGTTCAAATCCGACCCGAAGATGGGATGCGAGATGTTCAAGTTATTTTTTCACAGGCCCTAAGACGCAGCATGAGGAGAATTATGAAAAGGGTTCAAGCGATGACAGGGATAGGATTGTTGGCGATGAGTGTTGTGGTCATGCCTTCATGGTCTCACAAGGCCTTGGCTTTGGAACAACAGACTAGTGGACAATCATCTCAAGCTCAGGTGGCTGAACGCCATTTGGCGAATATTCGGCAACTGACTGTTGGTGGAAAAAATGCAGAAGCCTATTTTTCGTTTGATGGGGATCGCTTGATCTTTCAATCGACGAAAGACCCGGTAAGCCAAACCTTACAAGACTGTCACCAGATGTACGTTATGGATTTGAAAGGTGAAAATATCTATCGAGTGAGTACGGGATACGGGGGAACGACCTGCGGCTATTTCTTCCCCGGAGGACGACGAGTGCTGTTCTCGTCTACTCATATGACGGGGTTTCAATGCCCACCCAAACCTCAACGAGGTGCACGATATCGTTGGGTGTTAGATGATTATGATATTTTTTCCGTGAAAATCGATGGCCGAGATTTGCAACGGCTTACCAGTTCACGCGGATATGATGCTGAGGCGACCATTTCTCCTAATGGACGGACCATGGTCTTCACCTCTGTCCGAGATGGGGATATTGATCTCTATACCATGAATATTGATGGCTCTGGCGTGAAGAGATTAACGAACGAAGTGGGGTATGAGGGAGGCGCGTTTTTCTCACCTGATAGCAAACGGATTGTGTATCGCGCTCAACACCCCAAGACCCCTGAAGAATTGAAGGCCTACAAAGATCTGTTAGCCCAAAACCTGATTGAGCCAGGCAATCTCGAACTCTTTGTCATGAATGCCGACGGATCCGAGAAACGGCAAGTGACATTCAATGGAGCCTCAAACTTTGCACCCTATTTTCATGTTGACGGACGACAAATTATTTTTTCTTCGAATGTGTCCGATCTTCCGGGTGGCAAGAGCCGGCCGGCGTTTCAGTTACATCTCATCAATGATGATGGAACGGGCATGGAACAGATCACGTTCAAGGGGCACTTCAATAGCTTCCCGATGTTTTCTCCCGATGGAAAACTGTTGGTGTGGGTGTCGGACCGAAACACCACGACCCGCGACGAATTTAACGTGTTCCTTGCCGATTGGGTTCCGTGAGATTAGGCCCCCCTTTGAAAAAGGGGGGTTGGGGGGATTTCCATTGATCAAATACAACCGACATTACAAGCCACAGGCACGAATGCTTCGAAAAACCATGACCGATGCTGAGCAAATGTTATGGAGTCGGTTGCGACGGAAACAAATTCAGAACGTGCAATTCTACAGGCAAAAATGCATGGGGGATTTTATCGTAGACTTTTACGCTCCGAAGGCCAAGCTTGTCATTGAGGTCGATGGATCGCAACACTTCGAAAAACCTAATCAAATGAAAGACCAGCAGCGTGACGCTTGTCTCAAACGCGAGGG
>LXTH01000103.1 GCA_001643555.1 Nitrospirae bacterium SPGG5
CCTTATCGATCTGCACATCGTAATTCACGACACAGTAGCCTCCCCCATCCGGTCCGAATCCTGTCCGAATATCAAACTGCTGATGATGCCAAGGGCAAGATACCACAAACCCCTTGAGTCTGCCGTTGCCCAATGACGCCCCTTGATGGGGACAAATATTATTAATGACAAAACACCGATCATCGATACGGAACACCGCCAAACTCTTGCCGTGTACTTTAAAGACACGCCCTTTTCCTTTGGGAAGGTCCTTAAGGTTGGCAATAAAAACATAGCCCTCTTTAGGGCTCGACGGTTCACACAGTCTCACGTCCATACATCAGAGGCTCACAGTTACAACAGGGCTTTAAAGGATAAATAAGATAAATTTTAATTGATTGCCGACTGCCACTTTCTCTCGGGCAATAAAACCCTCATTCGTCACAAGGATATATCGGGCGTCGTTCTGCGGTGGACCATTCCCTACACAGGGCCTATCCGAGCAGGGAGGAACATTTTTTTCCAGATGCACAACAATCTTACTTTCATCCACCCATAGTATATCAACCGGAAATTGAAATCCCTTTGTCCATACTCGATGAAGACCCGATTCCCCAAAAATATGGAGCATCGCTTCCCCTTCAGGCAGGTTCGGTCTAAAAGCCAATCCAAACCTGAGTTTTTCCGGAGTATCCGCCACTTCAGATTGAAGAACGGCTCCATTAGGAAACTTCACATTAATCACTTGCGTTTGGCCCGGTGAATTTAACAATAACGACCCGGAAATAAGTAACAACGCCATGACCAAAAGGAAAAATATGCGCTTTTTATTGGTTCCATCCTGAGATTTTAAGAACGGTATCATATTTAACAAATCCCTTCTGTCTTGCTATAACACTTTACCCTAGAAACCGCAGTTGGATCACAAAAGTCCACGCAAGCTCTTGGCGCACCTGGCACAATACAAAAATGTCTTATCACCACCGAGGTGACCACGACTTTTTGTATTTCACCATGCACACCAATATCTTACACGGCCTTTTTGCGCCCAACTGCTGTTTCTAGGTTGAACGGGCCTCAATCGAAACACCCTCACCATAGCTGTGCTATGCCTCGGGTGTTTCTCAATCGTTCCGTCCAAATCCGACCCAAATCTTGGCGCGATAGTGTCCAAGTTATTTTCTCTCAGGTCCTACTTTGATTTGGGTGAGGAAAATTTGATGTGTTCCGCTATAAATGTGTCTCCATCTTTTTCCGCTTCTGCAATCAACCGATTCCCGACTTGAGGTCGTGCTTCCTTGGTTGCGATCCCGTTGAGTTGAAAGGTCGTATCTGCGGTGATGGCGAGTGTGATGGATTTCCCCTTTAGCGTTTTTATAGTGATCTGATCTTGGGTGGTCTCCGTCACGGTGCCAAGGACATGAGCATCATTCCCGTGAGCGTCAATGAAGAGGGGACAAGCAAGAATGACAGCGAGAATGGTGAGTGCAAGAAATCGTTTCATGACCTATCCTTTTTAGTTAGTGATGAYTCCCGGCKGTGGGTTCGAAATCTTCTCCGGCTAARAATGCATCCATGGCYTCCTGCTCGGCACGTYCCTGAGTGGTCATCGGGTTCAWGGYTTTCATTTKGGCAATTTCCTCWGGTGTRATTTTKGGGAGGTGYCGAAYGAAATGGACTAATGTCCAACTCTCGGTATCCTTTTCCGGRTTGYCATYACCCCAGGMAGGCATGCCCGAGAAKCGAACACCAAAATGGATCACGTAAAACAAYTCACCATCTGACATWGCTTGAATGGYGTCAGAACGAAGGTCAGAAACCGGTGGATAAAAGTTTGGTCCMTTTGGGANTTTCCCACTCCCATCGTTGGCATGGCAGTTGGCGCAGTGATCTGCAAAGTGATGAAGRGCCTCTGCTAAAATTTCAGGAGAGGGCTCGACCGGATTTTTGGCATCACTCCATTGACTGGGTGTCGCCARKTGTCGAGCGAATCTGGCCATCGAGAKCTCCCATTCCGRGGGCTTGCCCTTGGCACTAAAAGCTCCAGGYAACAACCACATTACGACAATGAGCAACCCGAGTGCTGAAATTACTCCAATAATAAGAATTTTTTTCATGTTGTTTCACCGCGACCAAGAAATTTCACAGAGCTCATCTATAAGGTAAAAACATTATGCACTGATTCAGCTAGTGAAAGCTACACTGAAGGGGGCTGTTGAATAATTCACGTCAATAGCCAATAAACGCTCCAGATGAGCCCCACATCGTCAGTGGGAGGGAATGTTCAAAAAAGTCCGTCCAGCAAGGCCGCAGCCCTTTTGACGCGCGGAGCGTACTCATAGTACGTGAGCACGGCAAAAGGGCGAGAACGCCGCTGGCGGCTTTTTTCAACATTCCCTGAAGTGAATGGAGGAATGTCCAAAGGCTAACACCATCAATAGACACCCATGTTTCATAGAGCCTTTTCAAATTGGAAAGAGGTGCGTATCCATGCCTGATACTTCTTCTCTTGCCTTCTACGCGTTATCGCCAAATAGGTTAAAGAAATGGGAAATGCCAATAATAAAACTCACATCCTGCGCCAGGTTGTTGTTGAAGTCGCGAGCCACCGGGATTTGAACATTAAYATAGGCGGCCGTGTTCGGAGCAAAGGGAAGGTTTTGCACSGTGATGCCKGGGGTAAACATTAAAGTGGTCGAGCCYGTCGTTGGGACGCGTCGGTCTTTGATTGCTGCGTCAATCACGACGCCACCAGGGTGTSMATGTAAGGACCCACTAAAATTGTCATGGACYAAATAGCGCCARTTGAMTTGTCCSGTSAGYACCAACCAGGTGAAGGTCTGCCARTTCARYCCKGCGCTGAGRATRTACTCRTCYCCRAATTGATAACCYGCGTCATTCCGGAARGTATGTCGGTAGGAGGCAGAGGMAAACTGGCCAAGGACTTGWGGAATAATTTGGTGMGYYTGGTASAYTGAGCCAATGAGTCCCACRTTGCCTCGGCCRAGCTGTAGGCCCGGTTCCTGTATTTTTTGCTTGCCATCAGCATTTGACCTGGCCTTTCCTGTAGGGAAATCAATGCCAAAGCCCAGGACGACCAAGTTCTGAAGGGAGGTCAAGACATTGTATTTCCCYGTGAGGCGAATATCGCCMAGTCCCGTGTCRTTAAAYRTYTCRTCKGCTTGTTCGGSMGTRTYAATTTCAATYTGATGRAGRTGRGAGCGGTCYACAATYGGRACSGTGACCTGAAWRGCGRCTCGRTCSGTGATMCCCACGTTGAYGTCAACRGTGRTGATTTGYGTKCGGGTCGAGCGTTCACGGTGTTCGCCAAGGACGATTTTCCGGTCATCGACTTCGATGGCCGGGATGACACCGGTTGTCCCATCAAGGAGATCCCCTTGATTGATGTTGGTGTACATGATGTTCGTCGTCACGGTTCCTTTTTGTGGAATGCCCGCTTGCGACCCGATGACCATGAAACAGTTTGCCGACCCGCATGAGGCCATGATTGGTTGGCCTGAAACCAAAATCGTGAGACATCCAGCCACAATGGCAAAACCTATAGTCGAAAAGCGCGTGTTCATTTCGTGAAACTCCTTGTTGCTTGAATAGATCTATATTCTCGCCGTCCACATCCCTTGAATAGTAGACGTGGAGAGATACAACTCTCCCATTCCCGATGACCCTTCGAAAGAGCGGAGGGGTTCAATCGTGAATTGAAAAGAGTCCTAGGAGCCTGTCCGAGATTAGCAATCGTCACGAGAAGGTGCTGGTTTGAGCCAGATGTTTCGATCGTTTGAGGCGAATAGTTGGGCTATGCAACGAAAACGGGGAATGTTCAAAAAGGTCATCCAGCAAGGCCGCAGGGCTTCCCGGCCTTCGTAGCCAAAGGCTACTTCGGCGGAGTAGGCTTGGCGCGCGGRGCKNTRCNACGRARNACGKNGARYRYKCMAAAAGSNCNNCSAGNAASGNCNAGMWSGCRGCYNTTTTTCAACRTTCCCCGAAAAGGATCGGAAGATCTGGCCACCTCCAGCACATTCGCAGTAGATTCGGCTAATCTGGGAYAGGCTCCTAGAGTGTTGTTGCAGTCGATMTCGCGAGRAATGATGGCGGAGGGCCACGAGCGTATTGGTAGGMAAWYGCCGCTGTGGGATGAAAMGAAAAAAGTTGAGGGTCAATGATGTCGATGATCTGCGTGATTTGAATRGGCAGRATAGKCGTTGATTCTTCCATCTGTCCCGCGGTACACACCCAGAAACAGATGGGAGAATTGTGGGTAGAGGAGGAGTGGTGGTCATGGTGGATGCTATGCATGACCACTTGGGGGAACGCCACACTGTTGAGTAACAGCAGGCACCCCAGCACGGCCAATGTCATGACTTGTCGAATCACGAATGTCCTGTTCTTATTATTTTCGCAATGCCAATTTCTGTCGATCCGTTGTGAGTTGTTCAAAGATCCGATGAATTCGTTCTTCGGTTAACAGCCCACCTTTCAGGTATTCCTGAACGACTCCCTGTCGATCAATGAACACCGTGACAGGAAGTCCGTACACGCCATAAAGATTCGCCACGTGGTTGTTGGGGTCGAGTAAAACGGGAAACGTATGGGCATGCTCTTCGATGTGAGCCCTTACTTGGTCCACATCTTCCAATTCGTTTACAGCCAGGACGACGAGTCCTTTGTCCTTGAGGCGATCATAGGCTGCCTGCATCGCGGGCATTTCTTTGGTGCAGGGGACACACCACGTTGCCCAAAAATTGAGAAGCACGACCTTTCCTCGATATTGTGAAAGGCGATGGTTGCCACCCTGAAGGTCGGTTAATTCGAATTCAGCGGCTGTGGTGCCTTGGATCGGGACACGCGATCCCATGCCCCATACACTCACGCACAAGGCAGTTCCAATTCCCACAACGACAAGTCCAAGGAACAGTCTCCCTATCAAAGATGTCACGATTGCCTCCACTCTCTGAATCAACTGTGTATTTCGAAAATTGTTCTTTCACGAAATACGAACGACGGATTACAACGTACGGTTTTTGACTGAAGAAATAATGGTGGAAAGTTAAATCCGAGGAGGACCGCGAGGTGTGTGGAACACTCTGATTGGGGTGAGAGAGGAAGAAAATTCACGTTCAAAAATCACAACCGAAATCAGAATGGCCAGAAGAGGTATGGCGAGGGATACCAGGCTGATGGAATTATTGGCTTGGCACGCCCAAGTACATAACGATGAATGGGGGGCTTGATGCCCATGATGGCTGGCATGGGTCGTGGCGCAAAAGAAGGCGACTAATGCGAGCGAGAAGTAAATACTGACCATGACGCCTGCCGCAACCGAGAAGACTGTTCGTGTAGTGAAGATCCGTTGCATAAGGACCTAAGAGAAAACGGTTAGTGGTCAGGTTTGATGGCAATGGCCATAGTGAGTATGCCGGTTTTTCTTACTGAATCCATCACCGCAATGACTCGGCCATGGGAAACCGCTTCATCGGCATTGATAACGACAGACGGCTCTCCTCCTTTATGTACCAGATTTTGCAGTCGGGGTTCAAGATCCAAGATCCCGATGGGTTCTTTGTTAAAGAATAATTGTCCATTCTTCGTAAGAGTCAGGGAAACCTCTTCGGGAACAATCTCCGTTGCCGAGCCGGATGTGGGAAGGTTKWYYKKTWTSMMSYWKWRSAYGGYMWWCGAKAKCNGTCKCRRNCATKMMKRNCWSMASYRSWMWWMMSATSNGTGTCGATCATGGGAATGATCTCAATTCGGGCTTTCTTTTTTGCGGTGGYTGGCAGTCGCACTTGTGGTGTTCTCCGTMGTKTCTTTGAGGGCTGACTCCATGCGYGTGGCATAGTATTCRATGAGTTCSGWGTGTYGTTCGAWGCGAGCSAGAAARTAGTTGTAGGGGACKARGGCRATGACCGCGACAAMGATGCCCCCGGCGGTACAAATCAAGGCTTCCGCCACSCCACCGGTRACGGCATGMGGCTGCCCAATTCCTTGAWCCGCCATGATCCCGAAKGMATCGATCATGCCGATAATCGTRCCCAGGAGGCCAAGGAGTGGGGCTAAGGTAATGATSGTATCCAATGCGGGTAGGCCGCGTTTMAGATKGGTGAGCTCAGCSATGCCKGYAGCTTCCATGGCTTTTTCCGGGCCGGAGGAACGYGARTGAATGCCGGCGCTCAATACGCGGAGAAGGGAATGGGGCTCGCGTTCRTTTARGGCCAGTGCGTCYGTAAATTTGCCCTTGGCYACCAGCCTCACCATGTGATCCGCATTGTCATTGGTTGGCATGTGATAAAAATRCCATCCCCGATCAAGGAYRAWGGMTACGGCGATGAGGGAGCAAAGGGCGATGGGAATCATCATCCATCCGCCGGCAATGAGAATGTCTATCATGGGTGTAAATCCTTGTTCATCACCTCGATTATCCTTGTTGTCTTTAAGTCGAAATTGATGGGGATTTCCACGATACTGCGAATGGGGATATTCCCATCTTTTGCGGGTAAAAATCTCCATCTTTTGATCGCGTCAATGGCCGCATGGTCTAACACGGGGTGTCCACTACTTTTTCGAACTTTAATGGAATTAGGGCTTCCATCCGGTTGGACCGTGACCCGGACAAGGACAGTCCCTTCCCA
>LXTH01000252.1 GCA_001643555.1 Nitrospirae bacterium SPGG5
CTTGACCATGCTTTGCCAAAAGGTAAGGTTCAGAATCGGCACATCGATCAGCTTGCCAAAGACTTGGCCCGATTTCACGCTAGCCTTCCTGCTTCCCCGGAGTCTACTTCTTTGGGGGATCCTGAAGTCATTGGAAAGACGGTCATGGATGTGCTTGACCGCTTTTCTCAGGACGCCCATCCCTCTGAGGTCCGTGATCTTCTTCGATCACTCCACAAGTGGTTAAAGGAAGAACATGCTCACTGCTATCAGGTCTTTGGCAATCGAAAACGCCAGGGGTGTATTCGAGAGTGTCATGGAGATCTTCATCTGGGTAACGTGGTGCTCCTCGATGATATTGCTACCCCGTTTGACGGCATTGAATTCAGCGAACGGTTGCGATGGATCGATGTAATGAGCGATACCTCGTTTTTCGTGGTGGACTGTATGGCCCACGGACGGCGGGATTTTGCGGCAAGATTTCTCAACGCCTACCTCGAACTTACGGGCGATTACGAGGGGATTGCGGTCATTCGATTCTATGAAGTGTATCGCGCCTTAGTGCGTGCCAAGATCGCCCGCATTCGCCTGAACCAAAACCMWCRASYTGAYRACACRTCGRCYTCTCTTGCCGAMMAATRTCATCGRTAYATCACCSTWGCTCAMASSTTGGCTCACCCCGACCCTCCRAGCCTCATYATCATGCATGGGCTCTCTGGTTCGGGAAAGTCTACGCTTTCCCAAAACCTCTTGGAATCRATGGGGAYGATTCGCCTGCGATCCGATATCGAACGCAARCGACTGTTTGGCCTGTCCCCAGAMSTGCSSAGWRCGCRGGAGRYCAAMACAGAACTCTACGGGTCTGATACCACAGAMGCYCTGTACCACCAYTTACGGAACACGGCACAAAGACTCCTTTCATCCGGCTATACCGTGATYGTGGATGCMACATTTCTCAAACGCCACTAYCGAGAYCTCTTTCGCCGAYTCGCGGAGGAGGAAGCCGTTCCGTTCCTCATTCTSGATGTTCAATCRTCMCTCGCRACAWTGCAGGAGCGGATTACCACTMGGRMAGAACARCRRTCMGATGCMTCGGAAGCYGACCTTGCCGTSYTACAGSAACAACAACGTCRGCAAGAACCGTTGGRASAGRATGAGCAGACCGTGACGYTCMGCRTCAATTCCGAAGAACCCTTYGATCCYCAAAAGGTSATTCAKGCTCTTCGGAAYMAATCGGRGTKRCCAARAAAGAAACSTGRGATWMGGTGACGTTACCGCGGGCGCTGTTTGACGATATCCAGAGCCGCGACTCGGTAGGTTTCTGCCATGGTGGGAAAGTTAAAGATGTTTTCGACAAAACTGTCGATCTCGACTTTGGCTAAGAGTCCCATTTGBCCAATATGCACCAAMTCGCATGCGCCTTCGCCCACGATATGGATTCCGAGCAATTTCTTACCTTGAGGATCGGCAACGAGTTTTAACAAGCCATCCGTCATCCCTGAAATCTGCCCRCGGGCAATTTCCTGAAATCTGGCTCGACCCACCAWTGCGCCTCCATGACGYRACACCGCTTCCTCTTCGTTAATACCGACGCTCGACATTTCYGGCACGGTGAAAATTCCCATGGGCACCATTTCGGCTGGATGACCAGGATCAATCGCCAGCGCATGACACACCGCTCGCCGACCCTGCTCCATGGAAAACGAAGCTAAGGATGGAGGCCCAATCACATCACCGACGGCATACACATGTGGAAGGGTGGTTCGGTAAAATTCGTCAACGGGAATCACCCCACGAGGCGTGGGTTCAATGCCAATGGCTTGCAGATTTAAATCCGCGATATTGGCCAYGCGCCCAAGAGCCATTAACATTTTTTCGCTCTCAAGRRYTTCCCCATTYCCCAACCGGGTCATGACTTTGGAAAGGCCATCCCACTTYACYTCTTCRATTTTTTGCTGTCCGTAATAGCGTCCACCAGATGCTTGAAAGGCCTGGACGAAACCATTCGTAATTTCGGCATCCATAAACCGGAGGGGACGGTCAGCTTGATCGACCATCACGACTTGAACTCCCAGTATGGAGAAGAACGAGGCGTACTCACTGGCAATCACACCTCCACCCAAGACCATGAGGGTTTTCGGTAAATACGTCATGGATAGGATCGAATCGCTATCGAGAATATGTTCATGATCGACTGGAACATTGTCCGGGCGTCGGGGCCGCGACCCGGTAGCAATGACAATCACATCGGCTGAGTACCGATCGGTCGTCCGCTTCGGGGTCGTACACTCAATGTCATGCTCAGAGATAAATTTGGCTCGGGCATGGATGCGTGTCACCTGATTACGATCGAGTTGGGCCGCCATAAACACGGAGTGGGCTTGGACGACTTCATCCAGTCGTTGGATTAAAGCTGGTACGGTCAGATCATCCCGTAACCGGAAGTCAAACACATTGGAGGTTCGCTGAAACCGAACCATGTTGAGGGCACTTTCTCGAAGGGTCTTGCTGGGGATGGTGCCGTGGTGGACGCAAGCCCCGCCGACTTGCTTATCGCGCTCAACCAGTGCCACGCGCTTTCCGGCCTTCGCGCCCTGAATGGCGGCTTTTTGGCCAGCGGGCCCACTGCCGATCACTAAAATGTCAAAATGATTATTGGAACTCATACCACCATGGCATCGACGGATTGTAGAATGGTTTTCCCATGGGTGAACAGCGTGTCCATATCGTCCGGATATAGATTCAACGCGTCGACCACAGGAAGACTTTGCAAACCGGCTTCATCAAGAGAATCCAACTTTAAGATGTGAGAGGCCAAATAATCGGCCAAACAGGTCACCATCGCCACGGGACTCGGATTCGGAGACTTCGTATAATCACGATAATACAGAATCGCCTCTTTCACTTGAGGGGGCAGTTTCCATTTTTCCACGACCGACGCACCAACCTGTACGTGATGCACATCCAGCAACATGGAAAACGACTCCCACTCAAGTGCCAGACCCATCGTCTGTTGAATCTCCAACACAGCATTCAGAACGACCGGCTTTCCAATCGTATGCAGCAGTCCACCCAAAAATGCGCCTTCCACATTGTGTCGCCCGACCCGCGCAATTTCCTTGGCATAGAGACCTGACGCCAACGCTTGCCGCCAGAGGCTGGTGATTTCCGGTTCATACCCCTGAACATGGAAGACTCCACTTTCAACGGAAATCGTTAACGCGAGTTCGCCCAACATCTTCATGCCTAACCAGGACACGGCTTGTTGCATCGAGACGATCGGGGACCGTGGTGCATAGGCGGCCGAGTTGGCAATTCTCAGGACCTGGCTGGCTATGGCTTGATCTTGTTGGRTTAACSCGGCCAACTGCACCATYTCGGCATCGGGATCACTKGTTAAATTGAGGATTTCAGTGGCAACGTGTGGGAGAAGMGGAAGCTTGAGATCATCCTTGGCTATCYGATYGACCAARGCSGCATGAATCTGTTCGAGCGGTTCCAGTTCAACGGATGCAAGGGATTCAGTCATCAATAGGGTCTCATGATTAAAAATTTCAACCCGGCTCCCAGGCCCACACAGTTTTAGGGGGGGGATTTCCATTAATCATCGGTCTACTTTTGGACCAACTTAAATCGAATTGGAGGATTCTTGATACAAAACTCGCATCTACAAACCCCCAAAATATTTGAGAATTTCCGTCTCATCGGACGAACAATCCTCATGCGGCAATCAGGCCTGGCTAACGATGAGTCAGCCAGGGTAGTCAACGTGATTATATGTAGGTGGGTATACTTGGTAAGAAGGAGGTAAAAAGACTGGTAGGGGCCTGCTGATGGTTTACCTGACCCCAGAGTAATATCGGAGGATGTCCGAGACCGATATCAGCCCGACAATTTTTCCACTCTCGGTGACACACACATGTCGGGTGGCTTTTTCTTTCATCAACCGAACGGCTTCGACCACGGAATCACTGCTTTCCAGCGAAATAATCGGTTCCCGCATACAGGTCTTGACGGTGGTGGTATTGGCATCGACACCGTTCGCAATGACTTCGCGGGTCAACTCCGTTTCGGTGATACTGCCGACAAGTTCATCGCCTCCATCGACCAAAAGCGAACCGACCTTCCACTCCTGCAATAATTTGGCGGCCTCTTTTAGCGTCGCATCTTGGGAAACCAATCGAATGGTTTTGGACATAAAGTCTGTGACTTTGGGGCCTGAGGCTTTCTTGGTTTTTTTCCCAGAAGCCGCTTGGGCTCGACGCGCTTCAAGATCCGCGATACAGGTTTCGAGCACCCGCTGTCGTTGCCGTAGATTCTGGCGATTTTCATCTAAATTGGCCCCTTCCGGCGCCTCTTCCGTTAAATTGACCAGCCCGCCAGCTTCTCCCAGCTCCGCATATTCATAGGTTTCAAGATTCGTCGATGACCGGCCGAACACTCCAGCTATAAGCTCTTCCGTGGCCAGATCAAACTCCTCAATCGAGGTCGTAGAYGAATTCATCAGAAACGCCTTGAGCGAASCTAACTGCTGTCGAAATTGCTGGATATCCTGATCGAACGTTGCGGTAGCTGATTGTGCGGGATCTTTTGTCATRGCCATTGGTGTTCCTCCGGATAATAAGGCTTTCTATAGTACTCGATCAKGCTGGYGCCAAACAAGRCCGTGATGGACAAGGACACAAACCCCGTATTTCATGTTCTCAGGAAGTMTGTCMATCTTCAGACTCTATTTTCGCCCGAAAGTTTTTGAGTGACTTCTCCCTTGGTACAAGAGATGTTTTGGAATACAATAGAGATTGGATCGATAAAAACGTGATTTCGTACATGAGGAGGTCAGAATGGATTTAAAAATTGAAAGTCGGAATGTAGGGATGACACCTCGGTGGAAAAGTGAGATTGAAACACGCATGGAGGAATTGCAGACTGAACATCATCACATCACCCATGGGCGGGTCACGTTGTCGAAAAACCCCCACCACAAAAAAGGAAATGATAATGCCGAAGCCTTAATCGTCTTAACCCTTCCCCCTCGTCACACCCTCACAGCCAGAAAAGAAGGGAAGACCTTTGAAGAAGCCATTCGCGCCGCATTTAAAGCCATCGCCACCGAAATCCAAAAATTTCGGGAAAAACCTCAAAGTGCCAAACCAACTAAAGAAATGGAATTGTCATTGTCGGAATGAGGTGAGACATCCCCGGGCCCTCACAATCGGAAGATCGCTGTCGTCAATCCTTTCAACACCTGTCAACTTTCTGACGCCAGCGATCAACCAGTCTCCGTTTCAGCCCATCTGATCGTAGTCTTCTAATCCACTCTAGAACCCATTGAAAATATTGAGAATACTGTCAGTCGTCGTCCCCGTTATGGCTGAAAATCAAGCCCGTGGTGGGTAAAATTTGCCTAGCAACGTTTTTGCGATAGTGTCAATAAGCTGTCAGAAGGGATCTTTTCTTTTTTTACAAAAATTTTCGTTCGTCAGGGAGGATGCCATGTCACAGCTATTGACCTTTCCCAATCAAGCCAGCCGGTTCAACGAGGTGTCTGGGAGCAAACGGCCATCATTTTCCCCACATCCGCCATGGATTGTTCATCTGATCAATGAAACGGACCCCTATCAGCAACGTATCTTCAATTGCCCCCTGGTGAAAGAAACATCCAAGGGGACCCTGTCCCTTGAACAAATGCGCGGGTGGTTGATGCAACTGTATCCCTTCATCGAAACCTTTCCTCAATGGATTGCCTTGAATATTGCGAAAGCCCAGGAGGCCTTTGCCCGGGAGATTCTCATCGACAACGTTCGGGTGGAAAAATGGCATGCGAAGCAGTGGATGGACATGACCGACGCCTTTGGTATCACTCGTGAAGAGCTGCATGACTTCCCGGTTCTTCCCGAAGTGGAGGCCCTCACGCATTACATGTGGTCCATTAATTTGCGCGGATCCCTGGCGGAAAGCATGGGTGCCATGACCTATGCCATCGAGGGCACCACCCAAGGGATTGCCCGTGCGGTATTGGAAGGATTTCCCAAATATGACGGTCGGGACGGGATCCATTTAACAAAGCGCGCGTACGCCTGGATGAAAAATCATGCACGATATGATGAAACGCATGCCTTGGAAGCCCTGGAGATCATCATTCAGACGACCCATTCCGAGCACGAACAACCCAAAGTGATCCAGGCCGCCAAACGCAGTATGGAATATTTTCATATCGCGCTGGAGGCCTGCTATCGCAAGTTTTCCCCTGTCGACCTTTCGGTCTATCCCCGTTCAGCTTACGCAGCATAAGTCATTGCCCAGGGTTTGTGAGGCCCCGAGCCTATACAAAGTTCGGGGCCTCACGATTCCACACCTCCCAAACTGCTGGCCACCAATCCTGAGTGTATCTTCTCCTCCCTTTCCCTTCTCTTTCCCCTTTCCCGACTGGATCCCCCCCTCAGAGAAAAGCAATTGTGTCATGAACAGCTTTTGATCATAATGTTAGGGTTTTACTGGGCACCCTTGCCCTGAATCCAATGGACTCAGGATTCTGATTATGGGAATGTTGAAAAAGGGCGTCAGCGGCGTTCTCGGCCCTTTGTCGTGCTCACGTACTATGAGTACGCTCCGCGCGCCAAAGCGCCTGCGGCCT
>LXTH01000063.1 GCA_001643555.1 Nitrospirae bacterium SPGG5
TAAAAGGCAGAGACGGATCATGAAATTGGAAGTGACAGAACTGGGTCCGGTGAAACGGGCCATCAAAATTGAAGTTCCTGAAGATGTGGTCAACCAAGAATTTGATCGGGTGTACACGAACCTGAAACGGCAAGTCCGTATCCCTGGATTTCGTCCAGGGAAAGCCCCCATGGCCATGCTGGTCAAGCGGTATGCGAAAGCCGTAGAGCAAGATGTCATCCAAAGCCTGGTGCCGAATTACTACCAACGGGCGATGAAAGAGGCCGGTGTCTCTCCGGTCTTGGTAGAAATTCCCCCGCTCGACCGGATGAAAGCCCAACGCGATACCTCGTTGACATTTACCGCCACGGTCGAAATCAAGCCAACATTCGAATTGCGGGATTACCGTCCGCCCAATCCTATTTCCTTAAAGCCTGACACGCGATCAATTTCTGATGAAGATGTGGACAAGGCCTTGGAAAAGCTACGGGAGTCACAATCACAGATTGATGCGGCGCCGAAGGATACCCCTCTGGATGAAGGCCTCTACGCCGTTGTCAATATCGAAGGCCTTCTTGATGGTGAACCGGTTGAGGGATCGAAAAAAGATGGTCATCTCCATACAGTCGGATCGAACGAACCGGTCCTGGGGATCAAGATTGACGAAGCGCTGATGGGAAAAACTGAAGGGCAAATCGCGGAAGTGGTTCAAGAATATCCGGCGACTCACCCCGACGAACGATTGGCAGGAAAGTCTGTCACGTTTCGGATTGCTATCGTGGGGGTGAAGCAAAAAAACGTYCCAGCGTTGGATGACGAATTCGCCAAAGACTGCGGCCCCTATGARWCCCTNGATGYACTCAAAGACAAAGTRCGCACRGARTTGGAGARTGCACTGAAACGAGAGGTGGAAGAGGCGTACAAAGATCAAATCATTGAGCGGCTTGTGACAATGCATCACTTTGATCTCCCTGAAGTGCTAGTGGAACGGGAAGTCAAAGCCATGGTTCGTCAACGCTTAATGAGCGAGCAGCGTAAAAAAGGTGGCGGGCCTTCCCCTGATGATCAAACGTATTGGGAAGCGGAAGTGAAACGCTTGCAACAAGACCTCGCACCCGATGCCAAAAAACGCGTCAAACTCGCGCTGATCCTTGAGGCAATTGCCGACAAAGAAGGGGTATCTGTTTCCGATCAAGACATTCAAGAGGAAATCACCAAATTGGCGCACAGCCTTCGAGTTCCTGTTGAGAATATCCAGGATATGATCACATCAGGTGGAGATACATCCCGTCAAGAGTTTGAAGACCGGATTCGTTCAGAACGAGCGTTGCAGCAGGTGTATCAATTTGCAGTGATTCAAGGATAAGCTT
This sequence comes from Nitrospirae bacterium SPGG5, assembly GCA_001643555.1. The sequence goes on from LXTH01000063.1 coordinate 1,350, forward strand.
TGGAGAAGTTGGCTACGTCGAGGCAGCGAGAACCATCTGGCCGTTTCCCCTTGTCTGTGTGGCCTGGTTTACTGACAATCTGAATTGTTTACCGAATAGAAAGGGCAGACCTGTATGTTAGTTCCAATGGTCATTGAAACGACGAACCGCGGTGAGCGTGCCTATGATATTTACTCCCGCCTGTTGAAAGATCGGATTATCTTCCTTGGGACTCCGATTGACGATGTCTTTTCGAACCTCATCATTGCTCAGTTGCTGTTTTTAGAAGCGGAAGATCCTGAAAAAGACATTAATCTCTATATCAATACCCCTGGTGGGAGCGTGACGGCAGGGCTTGGAATTTATGACACCATGCAATATGTCAAACCTCCGATTACCACCATTTGCATGGGACAGGCCGCCAGCATGGGAGCCTTTCTGCTTAGCGGGGGAACGAAGGGTAAACGGTATGCTCTCCCGAATGCCCGTGTGATGATTCATCAACCGATGGGGGGCCTCCAAGGCCAGGCCACCGAAATTGATATTCATGCCAGGGAAATATTAAAAATCCGTGAACGGCTGAACCAGATTTTATCTCATCACACCGGTCAGCCCTTAGAAAAAATTGCCCAGGATACGGAACGGGATTATTTTATGTCTGCTGATGAGGCCAAAGAATATGGGCTGATTGACGAAGTGATTATTCGAGTGCCAGAAAAGAATAAAGCGACAAACGGAAAGTCGTCGTGACGCCATGTCTTAGGAGAAAGTCTTAAGGGACGTATGGCCAAACAAGTCAAAACTGAGGCGAATCTTCGGTGCTCCTTTTGCGGGAAAAACCGCGACCAGGTCCGGAAGCTCATTGCGGGCCCCACCGTCTATATTTGTGACGAATGTGTGGGGTTGTGCAATGAGATTATGGCCGAGGAGTGGCAAGAGACCAAGGAAGAGATTTCGTCAAAACTTCGGAAGCCTGTCGAGATTAATCGCCACCTCGATCAATATATCATTGGGCAGGATCGTGCAAAAAAAATTCTCTCCGTCGCTGTTCACAACCACTACAAGCGAATTGCCGCGACTGATACCGGAGATGTTGAGCTCCAAAAGGGAAACATCCTTATGGTCGGGCCGACGGGAACCGGCAAGACACTCCTTGCCCAAACGTTGGCCGATTATTTAGACGTGCCATTTACACTGGCTGATGCCACCACTCTCACCGAAGCTGGATATGTCGGTGAAGATGTCGAAAACATTATCTTGAAATTGTTACAAGCTGCTGATTATGAGGTTGAGCGGGCAGAGCGTGGGATTATCTATATCGATGAAATCGACAAGATTACCCGGAAGTCCGATAGCCCCTCGATTACGCGGGATGTATCCGGAGAAGGCGTCCAGCAGGCGTTATTGAAATTGATTGAGGGAACGGTGGCTAATGTGCCGCCTCAGGGTGGGCGCAAGCATCCTCATCAAGAATTCATTCAAGTTGATACGAAGAATATTTTAGTGATTTGCGGTGGAGCCTTTGTTGGATTGGAAGATATCATTGAGCGTCGCTTGAATCAGAAGCGGATGGGTTTCCGGTCTGATGGTAAAAAGGCGCGGAAGGAAAGATCGGGGTCATTGTTGGCCCACGTCCAACCAGAAGATTTCCTTCAATATGGGCTGATTCCGGAGTTTATCGGACGATTGCCCGTGGTGACGACTCTGAATGAACTTGATGAGAAAGCTCTGGTACAGATTTTAACAGAACCACGAAATGCCTTATCGAAGCAGTACCAAAAATTGCTCTCTTTCGACAAAGTCAAACTGAAGTTTACTGATGGGGCGCTTGTTGCGATTGCCCGTAAGGCCCATGCTCAAAAAACAGGAGCTCGTGGCCTTCGCGCCATACTCGAAGAAGTCATGCTCGATATCATGTACGAAATTCCCTCTCAGAGTGAAATCAGAGAAGTGCTCATTACGGAAGATGTGATTCTGAAGAAGAGCGAAGCCCTGAAAATATTCGAACAACCAACAGCCATGAAACCGGCTGTTGGCTCTTAAAAAAACTCGTGAAGCGTAGTCCGTTTTAAAAACAAGAGAGGGAAATCCTAGTTTTTTCGCTTCACGGATTACGGATCATATTTTACGGTTTCTGCAATCCTACCCCGCTTCTTGATAATCGCAGCTCTCCTGGTGGCACTGAATACTTTTTCCAGCCTGCTTGCTAAATTTCTCGATAAGAAATGGGGTTTGACATTGTGGACAGGGGCGATTGACCGGCTTACTCCAAATGGCAAAGGAACATTTTGGGTACTGGCTGCAGGAATAAAACACGCGGTTTTTTTTCGTTCGGCGTTGCACCAAATCGCCGTTGCACCCATCTGCTGCACACTTCACTCCAAGGGATAACGGTTTGGTTGTTTTACAATCGGGGTAATTGGAGCATGCCAGGAATTCTCCGAATCGTCCCTGTTTGAGCACCATCGGATTTCCACATTTCTCACACACTTCTCCAGTACTCTCTACGGGCTTTTCAATAACCGTAATGGTTCCTGATTCGTCTTTCGTAAACGGCTTGGTATTTTTGCAGGTCGGATATCCGGGACAGGCCAAAAAGTGACCGTGGCGTCCCCATTTAATGACCATGTTTTGCCCACATTTATCGCACACAATATCCGTGGGCTCTTCCTTCCCCTTGAGGTCCTCCATGTTGACTTCGGCGTTTCCAAGGTCCTTGGCAAATGGGGTGTAGAATTCAGAAACCGTCGTGACCCAGTTCTTGTCGCCTGCCTCGATATCATCCAGCTCAGATTCCATTCGTGCAGTAAACGCCACATCAAAGATCCGTGGGAAATACGCCACCAATCGGTCATTCACCGTTACACCTAATTCCGTCGGCTTAAACCGGCCCTCGTCTTTTTCGACATATTGACGATCTTGGATGGTGGAAATAATCGCGGCGTAGGTGGATGGGCGACCAATCCCTTTATCCTCGAGTTCGCGAATCAACAAGGGCTCGTTATAYCGTGGGGGTGGTTGCGTAAAATGTTGTTTGGGAAGAATGCCCAATTCTTCGCCTTCCACCACCGTGAGAGATTCRYCCACMGWCAATTCYGGYAATCGTTTGCTYTCTTCGTCATCAGCCGGYRATTGACGACCCGTCGKGWCTTGCCCGGATTCTGTGGTGTCAGTCCCTTCGAYATASACTCGSCGAAAMCCATCGAATTTTTCCACTGTCCCGGTTGCYCGGAAGAGATAMTCRCCRRCCTTGATATCCACCTTSGTGGCYTCATCCAAACCCTTGGTCATTTGAGATGCCAGCAAGCGGTTCCAAATYAGTTTGTACARCTTATAYAGGTCATTTTCCAAAAATTGTTTCACGGCTTCAGGGTCGCGTTGGGCGGAMGTGGGGCGAATSGCTTCRTGGGCTTCYTGYGCSGCCTTRRSTGTTTTATAYACGTTMGGYTTWGCCGGGAGATAYTGRTCMCCGAACCGCGTTCGAATGACATCSGCGGCTTCGGCTTGCGCCTCRTTGGAAATCCGTGTCGAATCAGTCCTCATATAGGTGATCAACCCGACCGGRCCTTCTTTYCCAATYTCAATCCCTTCATACAGACGCTGAGCKAGCATCATSGTCTTCTTCGCGGTGAAGCGSAGTTTTCTGGAGGCTTCCTGCTGAAGACGACTGGTGATRAASGGCGGTTGAGGGTTTCGAYGCTTYTCCGTTTTYTCAACAGCAGAAACKGAAAAACTGGATTGTTGAATCGCCTGYAASGCSCGATCRGCTTCTTCTTGCGTATGAATCTCAATCGACGTGCCTTGGAAYTCCTGYAATCGAGCCTMRAACATGGGCGGTTTTTGYCCTTKYAGGTTTGCSGTWATGGTCCAATACTCRACAGWKTCAAACGCATCACGCTCCGCTTCCCGTTCRCAGATGATCCGTACGGCYACGGATTGCACTCGACCGGCACTCAGCCCACGCCGAACTTTCTTCCAGAGCAAGGGGCTCAACATATATCCGACAATACGATCCAGCACCCGGCGCGCTTGTTGCGCATTCACCTTATTCATGTYGATGGTGCCGGGAGRTTCCAGMGCTCGCTTGATCGCGCTCTCGGTGATTTCGTTAAAGAGGACTCGGTACACCTTGTCGGWTTGGCCATTCAGYTCTTCGGCAATGTGCCAGGCAATGGCTTCACCTTCTCGRTCGGGGTCTGGTGCCAGGAACACTTTATCYGCYTTCTTYGCYTGWGCYTTGATCTCGGYGAGAGTTTTACTTTTTCCTCGGATGACGACATAKTGCGGTTTGAAGTTGTTYTCGACATCWATCCCCAACTTGCTCTTGGGTAAATCCTTGAYATGCCCCACCGAGGCTAACACYTGATACCCKCGACCCAAATACTTCGAAATGGTTCGGGCCTTGGCCGGAGACTCCACAATAATTAACGATTTCGCCACAATCAGTTGTTCCTCGTTTCTCGGATGTTGGGACCCGCTGCTATCCTGAACTCCCGTTCTTCAGTCACGCCTATAATCGAATATAACAAGAACCTGGTGCTGGCTTTACCACTCCTTTTAGCTCGAGGGCCAGCAAGATACCCATTACCTCGGCAGGAAAATAACTAGCTTGAGCTAAGACTTCATCGACCAAAATGGGACTGTCCGTGACTAAGTCAAAGATTTCCTTTTCCTGCGTACTAAGGTCCGGTGGTGCTGGAACCTGTCCGGAAACCGCATTCTTTACTTCATCCTGAAACGATTCGTCAAGCTGGGGGAGCAGCTCCTCAATGATATCTCCCACGTTTTCAACGAGTTTGGCCCCTTGTTGGATGAGCCCATGTGGCCCTTCATGGTTGCCTTCTTTGACGGATCCCGGTACGGCAAACACCTCACGATTCTGCTCAAGCGCAAAGCGCGCGGTAATGAGCGATCCGCTTTTACGACTGGCTTGTGTGACAACCACGCCAAAGGACAATCCACTGATAATACGATTCCGTCGGGGAAAATTAAAGGGCCGTGGGGGCGTTCCCAAGGAAAATTCGGATACTACGGCACCTTGGGTTTCGATGGCTTCTCGAAGTTTTCGATGTTCAGGAGGGTAGGTGGTGTCAATGCCACACCCCAATACTGC
>LXTH01000029.1 GCA_001643555.1 Nitrospirae bacterium SPGG5
GACCTGCTATGCTCCATCATGGACAGGATCGAATTGGTATCGATGGCCTCGATATCAACGTCACCTTCTTTCTTGATGCGGGCATCCACAGGAATAATGTAATTGGTGCCTTTAATCTGAACACCATGGCCAGCGTAATAGAATAGAGCCACCGTGTCGTCACCGCCCGTTTCCAGGTTATCGCCAAAATCGCGAACCGCTCGTTTCATGGATTTTTGGTATCCGAGGTCGTCATGAAAAGATCGGAGGCTGACTAACCAGTCTTTATCTCCACACTCCCTTCTGGGAATGGGGTTCCTTCTTTCGGATCGATTGTCGGCACGCCCATGGATTTCCCCGAGGAATAGAGCCCGCCAGACACGATAAGTTTCATGGCTTCTTCCACACTCATATCCACTGACTGGACTTCCCGTTCCGGCACCAGTAAAAAATACCCTGATGTCGGATTCGGCGAAGTGGGCACATACACGTGGACAAGGGGTTCGGGTACTAAGGTCTGCACCTCCTCACGAGTTTCTCCGGTGACAAAGGCCAAGACGTAATTGTCATCTTTGGGAAATTGTATCATCACGACTTTATCGTATTTCTCGCGTTGTTTGAAGGAGAGAATGTCCATCATGGACTTCAGCGTGGCATAAATCCCGCGGACGATCGGCACGCGGTCGAGAAATTCTTCCCAGCGTTTGTACAGACGGCCTCCAAGGAAATTCGTGGCCATCATACCAGCCAGAAAAATGAGAATGACAAGCGTGAGAATTCCCAAGCCAGGAACGTAATAGTCTTCTGTCACGATGTCGGACAACATATTTCCTAAAATGCTATCCACCGCGACAAAGAGCGTCTTGAGGACCAGGATGGTTCCCCAAATCGGGGTGATCACCAACAGACCTGTTAAAAAATACCGTTTAAGTGTAACTCTGGACATAGGTGATTAAGAGATTCTTCCCTCCGCTCAGAATGACAACTGGTGCGGTTTTTGCTTTGGTTAAAACCGGCTCCGGCCTTGGATTGGCTGATTCACCCATCGGTAATCCCGTGGTGTTTTGCCTTGGACAACATAAGCCTGTGAGTATCTTGGCATGTTACAAGTATGCGCTCCTTGCTTCAACCCTTTTTCTTGCGAATTTCAACAACTTAGCTTACGATGCCGAGCGTGGCCACACGGGTGAATACGGAACGGACATCGAAGAAGTCACCCAACCGGCCCCGCGGTGTGTTTATTACGTTTGAAGGGATTGAAGGAAGCGGAAAATCGACACAATGCCGGGGTTTAGCTGAATATTTGAAAGACTCGGGATTCTGGGTGGTTGAAACACGAGAACCTGGTGGCACCCCGGTTGCTGAACACATCAGGGACATTTTCCTTCAGACCCAGACCAACCCCATAGATTCGCTCACTCCTGAAACCGAAGCCTCGCTGGTGTTTGCCGCTCGTAGCCAGCATGTGGCTTCCCTGCTGCTTCCCGCGTTACACCAAGGCGCCGTGGTGCTGTGCGACCGATTTTCCGACTCAACTTTGGCGTATCAAGGATATGGCCGGGGCTTGAATATCAGCCACTTGCAACGCTTTAATCGCTTCGTCACTCAAGGCTTGACTCCGGATATGACGTTTGTGTTTGATCTTCCCGTACAACAGGGACTGGCTCGGCGACGACACGACCTCAACCAAAACCGCATCGACAAGGAGACCCTGGCCTTTCATTCGCGCGTGAGGAAAGGGTTTTTACAGCTTGCACAGGAACATCCCCGGCGAATGACCATCATCAATGCACGTCGTTCGGAAGAGGCCATTGCCAAACAGATGCGGGTGTTGGTAGAGCCGATTCTCCAGCGACGGCTTCGGGCCGAACAAATTTCAAGATCTCAATAGTTTGAAAGGCAATCCCCGGACAAAATTGCACAATTGAAAACTGTAGCTGCAGCATCTCATGCTGCCTCCCACGCGTGCCTGAGGCGCCATGAGATGGCGCGGCTACAAAGGATTTCTTTTTTTTCGGAATAACATTTGGATTAGAGAATAATCACGATGCCATTTGCTGAAGTCATCGGCCATGAAGGGCCAAAACGAAAACTCCGTACCGCCTTGGCCAACGAGATGATTGGTCATGCGTATCTCTTTGTGGGTGACGAGGGTATGGGTAAACGGCTGATGGCCCTTCGGTTTGCGCAAGCCTTATCGTGTGAAGCTCCGCCCGCCACCGCCCAGCCCGACTCCTGCGGTCAATGCCGAGCCTGTCAACAGATCGCATCGGAAACCTATCCTGATTTGCTTGTCATTCAACCGGAAGAAGACAAGGCCAATCCCCAAATAAAAATCGACCAAGTGCGCGATGTGGAACGGCACATGATTTATCGGCCACTGTTTAGTTCGCGAAAAATTTGCCTGATCAATGACGCCGAACGGCTCACTCCCAGCGCGGCCAATGCCTTTCTGAAAACATTGGAAGATCCGCCGGACCACAGCTTGTTTATTTTGATCACGAGTCATCCTATGAAGTTGCTCGCCACGGTGCGTTCTCGCTGCCTGACCCTTCGGTTCTTTCCGGCGACCTCATCCCAAGTTGAGGGCGCACTGGCACTCAAACAGGCGCTTCCTGGGGAGGACGCGAAATTTCTTACTCAGGTTTCCGGCAATAGAATCGGCCTTGCGCTACAAGCAGACGCTGTCCAAACGAAAGAGCATTACGAGCAATTTTTTGAGCTTTGCGCAGAGCAATCAATGGCCAGTACCACCGACTTGTTGAATAAAGCAGAACAATTGTCGAAAGCTGGACAGTGCTCTGACATCGTTGACTGGCTTTCGCACGGACTACGCGATCTGCTCCTGGCCAGCATCGGAGCCCAGGAAGACCTGATGCTCCACCATTCGCATCTTGACAAGATTCAACGACTGGTTGAGGACATTGACCCTGACCAATTATTTGATCTTTGTGAGTCTTTGCATACGCTTGAACAGGCCCCGGTCCGAAACCTCAACGCACAACTCGTTCTGGAAAACTTCCTGCTTCGTTTTCAGCAGGTTATTCATCGTCATGCCGCATAACTCTTCCTCCTTCTATGACTCTTCGGCCTTTTGTACAGGCGCCATTGTTGAGAAAATGGGACCCGACTCCCAAGTGAATAAACACGAAACTCGAATATCGAAATCCGAAACAAGTTCGAATGACCAAATGACAAAAGCCAAACGCCGGCATAGCATAATGTTCCATCAATCAGCCAAATCAGTTTTAAACTTGCTATTCCCCGTAGCTTGCTACGGGGTAACCTCATGAGGTCCCCCCTTTGGAAAAGGGGGTTAGGGGGATTTTCAAATCATTGTTTCCTCTGAATACCCCGTCAGCTTGCTGCGGGGATCTTTATTTATTTGGGTTTCGAATTTCGGATTTGTTTCGGATTTCGATTTTCGGATTTCGAGTCTACGACACGAAAAAATCTACAAAGCGAATCCTTCGCTTCACACCCATGACTAAAACCTTCTACATCACCACCCCTATTTATTATGTGAACGATGTGCCACACATCGGGCATGCCTACACCACGATTGCCGCTGATGTTCTGGCACGGTATCACCGTATGCGTGGACATGATGTGTATCTCCTGACCGGCCTCGATGAGCACGGACAAAAGGTTCAACAAGCCGCGGCTAAAGCCGGGATATCGCCGCAAAAACACTGCGATCGCTTAACCCCACAGTTTCAACATTTGTGGAAGATGCTGGATATTTCCAATGACGGGTTTATTCGGACGACCGACGCAAAGCACCAAGCAGTGGTGCAACGGTTTCTGCAGAAACTATTCGATCAGCAACTGATTTATCGTGCGGAGTACACCGGTTGGTATTGCACGTTTGATGAACGATTCTGGACCGAGAAGGATGTGGAAGGCGGATTGTGTCCTGACTGCCAACGTCCGGTCGAACAACTGAGCGAAAGTAATTATTTCTTCCGAATGAGTCAGTATCAGCAACGGCTTCTTGACCATATTGAGGCGAATCCAAATTTTATCCGTCCCGAATCTCGCCGCAATGAAGTCTTGGGATTTTTGCAAAAACCCCTCGAAGACCTTTCCATTTCACGGCCCAAGTCAAGACTCTCCTGGGGCATTGAACTGCCGTTTGATCAAGACTACGTGACCTATGTGTGGTTTGATGCATTGGTGAATTACGTGTCTGGCTTAGAGTACTTGCCTGCCAAACCGGCAGTGGATCGTTTTTGGCCGGCTACGGTGCACTTAGTGGGCAAAGATATTTTAACGACGCATGCCGTGTATTGGTCGACCATGCTCATGGCATTAGAGATTCCGCTCCCCCACACGATTTTCGCTCATGGCTGGTGGACAGTGAATGGTGAAAAGATGTCCAAAAGTCGCGGGAATGTCGTTGATCCCTACGCCATGGTCGATACATTCGGCACCGATGCGTTTCGGTATTTTCTGTTACGGGAAGTTCCGTTTGGACAGGATGGTGATTTTTCGCATGAGTCGTTTATTGGTCGGGTCAATAGCGATTTGGCCAATGGTATTGGAAATTTGTTGAGTCGAACGGTGACRTTAATCCAACGATCTTGTGGAGGGAAAATTCCCATATCCGTTTCTACTGAGACATCGGATTTGGATACCGAGCTTCAAGCCACGGCAGAAGCCCTCATTCAAGAGAAGCTTCCGCTTCATCTAGGATCAGACCGCTTGGAATTTAATCGGATGCTCGAATCTATTTGGAGTCTTGTGCAACAGGCTAATCAATACATCGACCAAACCGCTCCATGGGTTCTTGCAAAAGATGAAGAAAAGAAGAATCGTCTTCACACCGTTTTATATCATGCCGCTGAGACGTTACGTTTTCTGTGCGTGGCGGTGTATCCCATCATGCCAAGAACGGCCGAGGACATGTCCCGCCAGTTAGGACTGCACATTGATTTTTCAACGCCCATTCTCGCTAAACCAATGGCTTGGGGCGACCTGACACCTGGCATTGAAGTCGTCAAGGGCAAGTCCTTATTTCCACGCATTGATCCAGCGAAAATTTCCAAACAAGGAGTCACTGTGAGTACAGAATCGACACCGGCTTCTTCGCCAAAGGAAGCTATTGGCGAAGCATCCCCACAGAGTCCCTCTTCACCCGGGAACAGTTCCGCTTCTCCTGAGGTAGAAAACCAAATTTCGATTGAGGACTTTCAAAAGATTCAACTGAAAGTCGCCAAGGTCCTCACCGCCGAACGGGTGCCGAAATCAAATAAACTACTCAAGCTCCAAGTAGATCTCGGCACCGAGCAACGGCAAATCGTCGCAGGCATTGGGAAAACATATGCCCCGGAGGATCTTGTCGGAAAAACGATCGTGGTGGTCGCAAACCTAAAGCCCGCGAAACTCATGGGGGTGGAATCTCAGGGAATGGTCTTAGCGGCGGGAGGGAAAGACGTGCTAGGACTTGTCACGTTGTTGGAAGGTGAAATTGATCCCGGCACACAGGTAAGATAGTCCAATTTGGTCCGAACGAGTCAAGGCTTGAGAACGACTCTGTCCCCATCATCCTTCGTCCCGTCATATATGAACTCCCCCTTTTAAGACGGCATCGAAAAAAACAATGGGGAACACAGCGCACGTCAGCATGTAGGGTGATGGCATTAAGGCCCGAGAGGTTTCAAGTGCCATAGCATTCCTTGACAGCCTGCCCATCATGCACTACATTGTAGTGCATGAGTAAGACAGCCGTATATAGCTGGCGTGTGGATCCCGAGTTGAAGAATGTGCTGGAGCAAACTGCTCGAACTGAACAGATCAGTGTGGCACGGCTTCTCGACCGGATTGTCAAAGATTGGCTTCACCGGAAGGACCCCTCCGAAGACGAAGATGTGCAACGGCGATTGCATAAAGCGGCCCGGAAATGTTTCGGTACTATTCGCGGGGGCGATCCTAACCTTGCGTCGCAAGCCAAGAAGCGCGTCCGTTTGAGAATTCAAGAACGCTATGTCCGCAAACGGGATCATTGATACTGGAGCCATTCTTGCAATTCTGAATCCCAAAGATCGCTGGCACGATCGGTGTGTAGAGGCATTCTCTACGCTTCACCTACCTTTGGCCACGACAGCGGCTGTGCTCGCTGAGGTGTTTCATCTGCTCAGCACTCATCCAAAAAACATCGCTGCAGCTTGGCGGTTGTTATCCTCCGGCGCGGTTACGGTACTTCCAATAACTGATGCAGATTTGCCAAACCTGGATCGACTCATGAAACAATATGCGGATCGCCCCATGGACTTCGCCGATGCCACACTGGTACATCTCGCAAAACGAGAATCACTCTCCACGATATTCACCATCGACCACAACGACTTCGAAACCTACTGCATCAACGGCAAACAAAAATTTCGCATCGCCCCTTCTCGCTGAAGCGTGGGGGAATAGA
>LXTH01000159.1 GCA_001643555.1 Nitrospirae bacterium SPGG5
GGCTCCTAGAAGGAATATACTCATGTTACGTCAAATGTTGCGAGCCAAAATTCACCGCGCAGTCGTGACCGATGCCTGCTTGGATTATGAAGGTAGTTTAACTGTCGATGAGGATTTGTTAGATGCCGCAGGAATCCTGCCGTATGAATTGGTGATGGTCTCAAATTTAAACAATGGCGAGCGTTTTACTACCTACGCCATCAATGGGAAACGCGGATCTGGAGAGGTGGTCTTAAATGGCCCCACGGCTCGAAAAGGGGTGACGGGGGACCATGTCATCATTTTTTGTTATGAGTACTATAATGATGAAGAAGCGAAACATCATCGTCCCAAGATTATTCAAGTTGATGAGCACAATCGAATTGTTAACACCCCCTAGTCGTTTTCCTGGGAGCCCCTCGGTACGCATGTTTGCTTGGTGGATTTGATATATGTAAGTTGTTGTTTTCCCTGTCATGTCACTCTTCAAATTAACCCTGAAAGAATTACAAGATGCCTTTACCTGCGGGGACGCGAGTGCGTATGAGATTGCGCGAGCGTTTTACTTGCGGTTGAGCGTGGTGGAATCCAAAGTCAAAGCCTATGTGACGGTGAATGACAAGGAAACCATTTTTACCCAAGCCAAAGCTATCGACGAAGAGTTGAAATCGTGGCGGAAAACCTTACCACTCATGGCCATGCCTATCGCGATCAAAGACAATATTTGTACCTCGGATTTGCCCACGACGTGCGGCTCACGAATCCTTGGCCAGTTCCAACCTCCGTATGATGCGTCCGTTGTCGGTAAGTTTCGTGAGCAGCGATTTTTCCCAATTGGTAAAACGAATTTGGACGAGTTCGGCATGGGATCGTCTACGGAATACTCGGCATTTGGCCCCAGTCGAAATCCCTGGAAGCTCAGTCATGTGCCTGGTGGGTCAAGTGGCGGGTCCGCTGCAGCCGTGGCTGCGGATGAATGTGTGGCTGCTATCGGTACGGATACCGGAGGATCGATCAGGCAGCCTGCTGCCTGCTGCGGTGTGGTAGGGTTAAAACCCACCTACGGTCGTGTGTCCCGTTATGGACTGATTGCCTTTGCCTCGTCGCTCGATCAAATTGGGCCGATCACGAAGGATGTGTATGATGCGGCGCTGATGCTGAATGTCTTGGCGGGCCAGGATCCGATGGATTCCACGTCTGCCGATGTAGACGTCCCGGATTTCACCCGCGCGTTTAAAAAGAAAGATGTCAAAAAACTCAAGCTCGGGGTGCCAAGCGAATTTTTTGCTGAGGGCCTTGACCCTGAAGTTGAAGAGGCCGTACGGGAAGCCATTGAGGTATTCAATGCGTTGGGCGGGGAACTCAAGGACGTGTCTCTTCCCAACACCGGTGTGGCCGTGGCCACGTATTACATTGTGGCGACTGCCGAGGCCAGTTCGAACTTGGCTCGCTATGACGGTGTGAAATTTGGCCTGCGTTCCAAAGAATGTCAGGATTTGTTAGACATGTATCGAACCACGCGTCAAGAGGGGTTTGGTCCGGAAGTCAAACGCCGGATTATGCTCGGCACCTACGCGTTGAGCAGCGGGTACTATGATGCCTATTATTCTAAGGCCCAAGCTGTACGAACGCTCATCAAGCAGGACTTTGATCAGGCCTTTGAAGAAGTTGATGTACTGGTGACGCCGGTCATGCCAACCCCAGCCTTTCAATTGGGGGAGAAAATCGAAGATCCTTTACAAATGTACTTGTCAGACCTGTATACTATCTCAGCAAGTTTGGCTGGGATCCCGGCGATATCTATCCCATGTGGCTTCAGCCAGCATGGGCTTCCTATAGGATTGCAAATTATGGGCCGTCCCTTTGAAGAGGAAACCGTTTTGCGCGTCGCGCGTGCGTATGAACTGGTGACCAATTGGCGAAAGAAACGGCCCACAATCCGGTAACGAAAGGGTAATGCATGGTTGACTTTGCCGCAGTGGTGATTGCCGTAGCCTTTTTAGTGTTGGTGGGATATCTCGTGCCGACCGTGATTCAGTTGCGGCGGACGGTGGCTCAGTCCGAGCGGCTTTTGGCTCAAGTGAATAGTGAGTTGCCGGGATTGCTCAAAGAGTTGAAAGGCACCAGCGAGAATGTCCATGCCATGACCACGCAAGCTAAGGAAGGCGTCGATCGGGCGTCTGTGCTAATGAATGCCATTGGTGAGGTCGGGCAAACGGTCAATCAAGTGCATGAGGTTGTGAGGGGCAAGAGTAGTGCAGTCATCGTCAGTCTCGCGCGGGTCTTTTCAGGCATGAAAGCTGCGGCGACGACAATTAAAGATCGGGTTCATAAAGAAGGAGGGCAGGACAATGGGAGAAAATAATTCTGGGGCATCCGCTGGAAGCGTGGCGCTGGCCTTTTTAAGCGGCATTTTGTTAGGGGCGGCCACCGCATTTTTGTTAGCTCCACAAACTGGACAGGAGTCGCGAGATGGGCTGTTGCGAGCGGCTCGACGCGCGGGAGACGACTTTAAGGATATATCGGATCGCGCCACCGATACCTGGGGTGATGTCGTCGGTAAAAGCCGCGAATTTATATCCGAAGCGAGTTCAGTCGTAAAAGACGCCGTGGATGCCGGTCGAGAGGCGATGCGGCCTGATCGTGATTCATCTCGTGACGAACCGACGTCGCAACCGTGACGTTCGAAACAGTCATTGGTCTCGAAGTCCATGCCCAACTTCGAACGAACACCAAAATATTTTGTGGGTGTAGGACGGAATTTGGGCATCCGCCCAACACCCAAACCTGCCCAGTCTGCCTGGGATTGCCAGGCTCGCTTCCAGTCATCAATAAACGCGCCGTAGAAATGGCGATTCGAACAGGACTCGCCTTGAACTGTTCGATTCGTTCCACGAATATTTTTGCGCGGAAACACTATTTCTATCCTGACCTGCCCAAAGGGTATCAGATTTCCCAATACGAAGAGCCCATTTGCGAATGGGGGTGGATCGATCTGAACGTCAACGGGTCTTCGAAACGCGTGCGGATTCGGCGCGCCCATCTAGAAGAAGATGCGGGGAAAAATATTCATGCGGGTGAAGACAGCCATAGTTATGTGGACTTGAATCGGGCCGGAACGCCGTTATTGGAAATTGTGACCGAACCGGACATGCATTCGTCTGACGAAGTGGTCGCCTATTTGAAATCCCTTCGCGATGTGTTGGTCTATCTCGATGTGTGCGATGGCAATATGGAGCAGGGGAGTTTTCGGTGCGAACCCAATATTTCGCTTCGGCCCACAGGGTCGGATACGCTCGGCACCAAAGTCGAACTGAAAAATATTAATTCGTTTAAGTTCGTCAAGGACGCGACTGAATACGAGATCACACGGCAGACGAAGGTGTTGACCGATGGAGGGAAGGTTTGCCAGGAAACGCGGCTGTGGAATATCAACCTCGGGCAAACCGTCGTCATGCGAAGCAAGGAAGAAGCGCATGACTATCGCTATTTTCCCGACCCCGATCTCTTGCCGCTGTCGATCTCTGATGAATGGATCGATGAACTTCGAGGCACCCTGCAGGAGTTGCCCCAAGTCCGCCAACAACGGTTTCTCACTGAATATAGTCTGCCGGAGTATGATGCCGGGGTGCTAACCAAATCTCGGGAGTTGGCTGACTATTTTGAATCATGCGTTCAGCTTTTTGCTGAACCCAAAAATATCAGTAATTTTATCATGGGCGAACTGTTGCGAGAGCTCAACCAAGCCGGGACGGTTGTGGAATCCTCACCTGTTTCGCCGGATCGTTTGGTGGAATTGCTGCAATTGGTTCACGATGGCACCATTAGCTTGAAGGCGGCGAAAGACATTTTCCCGGAGCTGTATGCTGGAGAGAAATCAGCCGCGCAATTAGTCGAGGAAAAAGGTCTGCAACAAGTCTCTGATGAAGGCGCATTGGAAAAACTGGTTCAAGAAGTACTGGAAAAGAATCCGGGGCAGGTTGAGCAATTCCGTGGTGGGAAGGAAACCGTGCTCGGGTTTTTTGTCGGGCAAGTGATGAAAGCTTCAAGTGGAAAAGCCAACCCCCAAAAAGTCAGCGACCTCCTCACACGGGCCCTGTCTTCCTAAGTTCACACTCTCTGTGATTCCCCCTGTTCAACCTAGAAACCGCAGTTGGATCACAAAAGTCCGCGCAAGCTCTTAGGGTCCGTCACGAAATAACCGGTCCCATTGGG
>LXTH01000140.1 GCA_001643555.1 Nitrospirae bacterium SPGG5
AGTTCCCTAAAACACTTGTGGGCTAGAACCTGTGAGAGAGCAGGTATAGAAGATTTGCATATTCATGACCTCCGGCATACGTTCGGGACGTGGCTACAAAATGTAGGGGTCGAGTATGAGGTGCGGCAGGTGCTCCTTGGTCACCGGATGCCTGGCACTACCGAGCGGTACAGTCACGGCGGTAAGGCCTTTGATGCCATGGTGCGGAAGGCTGTGAACAAATTGGCCCAAAAATATGACCTGTGCAAAAAATCGTGCAAAAGTCGTGCAAAAGTTTCTGAGGACGCCCCTAATTGATGCGTAAGTGGTTGAAATTATGGTGCCGAGGGACAGAATCGAACTGTCGACACCAGCCTTTTCAGGGCTGTGCTCTGCCAACTGAGCTACCTCGGCACATGGCACGTATATGGACTAGCAGACCAGAAGGATCAGTGTAGCAATAGAGTTAGTGCTATACCAATAAGTGTGGGAGAGGTGTATCAGGAAACCTCGAAAAAAATCAAGCAGCATTGGAAAGTACGCATAGAAAACCATGGCGCAGGCCTATTGCCGCGAGCTAACCAAACGCTGTCATTCTTGGAAAGGGCTGTACGTCTTTCTTACTTGGGATCGTGCCAGGGGCGCGTAATGGTGATGTCTTTGCGGGTCACGATGAGATACCCGTCTTCTTGGAGGACTTTCATGGCTCGGCTGACGGTTTCTCTGGAACACCCGATCATATGAGACAGTTCTTGGAAGGAGGGGCGGTCGGTGATGACGAGTTTCCCATCTAGGCGCTCGCCCTGTGTTTGTCCCAATCGTAGGAGGCATTGAGCGATGCGGCCATAGATATCAAACATGGCCAGGCTCCGAATCTGCTCATTGGCTTGGCGGAGTCGTTCGGATAGATGTTTGAGAATCTTCATGCTGATGGGAGGGTGGTTCTGCAGCAGTGTGGTAAAATTTTGTTGGCCCAGGCATAAAAACTCTGATGCCTCGATGGTCATAACCGTGGCTGAACGAGGTGCGGATTCCAGAATGGCCATTTCTCCAAAAAAGTCGCGAGGCCCCAACAGGGCGAGAATGATTTCTTGGCCTTCTTTTCCCAGTAGGACAACTTTGACCTTTCCCGTCAGCACGACCATAAGAAAATCGCCAGGGTCCCCTTCATAAAAAACAATACTCCCACGCGGGTACCGCTGTTCTCGGGCGCTGGCTAAGATAAGATCGAGTTCCGTGTTGGTGAGTTCCGAAAAGAGGGGAATGGATTTCAAATGGTCACGTTTTAATTTCATGATGGTCGCTCAGTAGTGACTTTTTAGAGACTGTTAGAGCAAGTTCTCTCTATTGTATCAGAGCTGAGAAGAGGAAGGTGAGGATTTTCCCCGTATTGTTTAAGTTCTTCAAGTCTTATGTTTCACGTGACGCGTCACGAATGATTATGTTCACCCGTTCGGGGAATAAGCCGGGCCTCTTCCTTGACGGATTTCTTAATGCACCGGTATTCTCAATCCCTTACCAAAATAGTTTGTTGGTAAGGCGTTTGCCGGGGAGCTCATGTACCAAGACAATAGTTCGAGGACCTCACACAGACCTCAAGATGCGGCCTCTGTATAGCATGTCGGCATAAATGCTAGAGCCCTTGTCATGATCTGAAAGTTGCTGGGGGGGCTGGTTCTTACTGCATCACGGACATTACCATTTAATTCGGGCGGGAGCATTACTGTAATGGATACTGACGACGTTGAATCTACGGAGTTAGAAAATGATGAGTTAGAAGAACCGACTGAAGGCGAAGGGTCGGAACCCGAGCAAGAAAAAGTCGATACGCCGACGTATATTGAAGACCTCTTGAAAACCGCCCGATCTGCCGCCCCACGTCTTGCCACTCTGACGGCCGCGGTGAAAAATCAAGCGCTTCTTGCCATGGCCGATGGCCTGGAACAGGCTTCTGAGGACATTATTGAGGCCAATGAGAAAGACCTTGAGGCTTTTGATAGCAGCAATGGTCGTGAAGCCATGGCTGATCGATTACGCCTGACTCCTGAACGCATTGACGCGATGGCCTCCGGGATTCGAGCCATTGCGGAGTTGCGGGATCCTGTTGGGGAATCTCTGGGTATGCGGCAGCGTCCGAATGGGATGAGAGTGGGAAAAGTGCGGGTTCCTATTGGTGTCATTGGAATTATTTATGAATCGCGGCCCAATGTGACGGCGGATGCGGCGGCCCTGTGCCTTAAATCCGGCAATGTTTGCGTACTTCGTGGTGGCTCGGAGGCGATTCATTCGAATACGGCTATCGCCAACGTTTTGTCAGCAGCGGTGAAAAAGGCAGATATCCCAGATGGCGCGATTTCCTTTGTGGAACGAGCGGAACGTGATGCGGTCCTTGAATTGCTCAAAAGGGATGATTTGATCGATTTGATCATTCCTCGAGGTGGAGAGTCCTTGATGAACATCATCTCGGAGAACACCTCCATCCCGGTCATTAAGCATGATAAAGGGGTCTGTCACGTCTATGTGGATGATGATGTTGATCTGGACATGGCTCAGTCGATTGCGTTCAATGCGAAAGTGCAGCGGCCCTCCACGTGCAATGCCATGGAAACGCTTCTGGTTCACCGCCAAGTGGCTCGAAACCTTTTGACGAAACTTGGCAATGAACTTGTTGAAGCCAAGGTGGAAATTCGCGGTTGTGAAAAAACCTGCGACTTGATTCCTCAGGCCATTCCCGCCACAGATGAAGACTATGGGCAAGAATTTTTATCCCTCACGCTCGCGGTGAAAGTGGTCAAAGATATGGACCAAGCCATGGGGCATATCCGGCAGTATGGATCTCGCCATACTGAGGTGATCGTGACGAACAATTATGGCCGTGCGCTCAGGTTTACGCGAGAAGTGGATGCTGGGGCGGTGATGGTCAATGCTTCATCCAGATTGAATGATGGCTATGAATTCGGCCTTGGGGCTGAAATCGGAATTAGTACCAACCGCCTTCATGCACGGGGCCCGATGGGGCTTGAGGATTTGACCTGTTCAAAATATGTTGTGTTTGGGTCCGGTCAAATACGGGAGTAAGGGTTCGCGCAAGAATAACTTCCCCTGTTTGGGTGCTGAGACGCCTGTCTGGCAAGGCGCGAGGACTGCGCATACTCCTTCCTATGGAAAGGACGAGCAACGCCGCCAGACAGGATGGATCGGCGTCCAAACAGGGGAAGTTATTCTCGCGCGAGCCCTAAGGATCCGACCGCGAATCGATTGTTGAAAGACAAGCCGAACGTTAGGGAAACGGTTTGGGTAATTGAAAATTTTCAGGGAGAGCAACAGGGGATGTTCAAAAAGGTGCGCTCAGCAAGGCCAAATTCGTAATGGGTGAAGCGTAATGTGTGATGAGTAAAGAGTAAAGAAATGTTTTTGCCCTTTACCCGTCACTCTTCACATTTCCCAGCATGCGCTTCACGTATCACGGTTCACGCTTCACGTCTACAAGGAACGCCGCTGACGCCCTTTTTCAACATTCCCTTGATCTTAGATCTCATACACTAAAGACCAAGAGCAACAGGGGATGTTCAAAAAGGTGCGCTCAGCAAGGCCGCAGGCCCTTTGACGCGCGGAGCGTACTCATAGTACGTGAGCACGACAACGGGCCGAGAACGCCGCTGACACCCTTTTTCAACATTCCCAATCTCGTTATTTCTTAGGACTCACAACCATGCCCTATCAGGTTTTTATTGAAACATTCGGGTGTCAGATGAATGAGTATGACACGGAACTCGTGCGGTCGTTGCTGCTGAAAAACGGGTTCACGTTCACAGGGGATCAAGGCCAAGCAGACGTGTGGCTGATGAACACCTGTGCCATTCGAGAAAATGCGCACAATCGGGTGTATGGTCATCTGGGCGATTGCCGAGTGATCAATCGGGAACGCAAGGTTGTGGTGGGTGTGTTGGGGTGTATGGCCCAGAATTTAAAAAAAGAATTGA
>LXTH01000141.1 GCA_001643555.1 Nitrospirae bacterium SPGG5
AAAAAAAAAAAAGAAGTATAAGCAATTGCCGGACCTCTTGACTCGGGCTCTTGAACAACAAGAAAAAAACCTGGCCGTGGACCTCTCGGAATATGAAACGTATGAATACATTCTGCCGGATCGTGGTCCTGGGCTGAATGGCTGGATTGCCGTCATGCGGGGATGCGATAACTTTTGCACGTTTTGTGTGGTGCCTTACACCCGTGGACGAGAACGGTCACGCACTCCCGAAGGGATTCTCGAAGAAGCCCAAGGGTTAGTCTCCCAAGGGTATAAACAAATCACGCTCCTTGGCCAGAATGTAAACTCTTACTCCTGTAATGACTGGGATTTTTCCCGACTGCTCATTGCGGTCGCTGATATTCCTGGCATTGAACGTGTCCGGTTTACCTCGCCCCACCCGAAAGATTTCCCGCCATCCTTGCTGGAGGCTGTGGCCCATCATCCTCGGGTGTGTCGACAGATCCATTTACCTCTGCAAGCCGGAAACGATCGGATTCTTGAATTGATGGGGCGGTCCTACACTCGGAAAGGCTTTCTGTCTTTGGTCGAAGACATTCGACGCCGGGGGGATATTTCGCTTAGCACCGATATCCTTTGCGGCTTTTGTTCGGAAACGGATGCAGAGTACCGTGAGACCGTTGAGTTGGTCCAAGAGGTTGAATTTCAGTCAGCCTTTATTTTTACGTATTCCGAACGAAAGCATACAATTGCCAGTCGAAAATATCCGGATGATGTGCCGGCCCAGGTGAAGTCTGAACGAGCCACGCAATTATTCGAATTGCAACGGGCCATCTCCTCCAACCTGAATCATCGCCTGATTGGGAAGACTGTTGACGTGCTCATCGAAGGGCATGCCAAAAAGTCCCAGGAACAATGGATGGGTCATACCGAAAGTAATGTGACGGTGGTATGGAAAAAGCAGGAGCCTTGGCTCCAGCTTGGGGACCTTGTGTCCGTCACGGTCATGGATGCCTCAGCCTCTACACTCTTTGGAGTGGATGTGACGTCTCCATCGTCCCTCGTCTGTACTGACTGAAGGTCAGGCAGCTCAAACTTCTGCATCAAATCAATCTAAAAACGGCAGTTACATGGCAGCTCTCCTGTTCATGATTCGACCCTTCGACATGCTCAGGACTCAGCACGAACGAGGGCCATGGCCGTTACCCGTTCGGTGAGAGTCCATTCGCCCTGAGCGCCGCGGTCACCGCGGCAGTCGAAGGGATCCGAGATTTCCAACTGCCGTTTTTAGGTTCAATGCTTTTGGGGTGTTGTCTGCCCGCTAAGGGGGAGGAATCTCTTGGTGAAAATTGCCTGGGTGCGTTCTGGGTCTCGGATGTTTTATTGGCCCAACCTCACGGTCTGTCCACATTTTTGGTGGTGGTGAGGGAAAATGAGGCTCGTTTCAAACCGGGTTTGCCCAATAACCGTCTGTGTTCATTATGCTTAAGTCGTATTCGATTTGGCCGATAATTGTTAGGGAGAATCAAGACAGTCATGATGAGGTGACTGTGCGATATCACGTGTCCGATACCAGTCTGAACCCTTGCAGAAGAAAGGGGCCTAGTGGATGACTCCTGAACTTATCCAACGACTCAAAAATTGCAAAACACTCCCGGCGATTCCTGCCTTGCCCTTGCAAGTCCTTCAGATGTGTCGTAGTGAAGATGCAGATATTAAGAAGATGGGGGATGTCATCAGTAAGGATCCCACCTTTGTCGCGAAAGTGCTCAATGTGGCGAATTCAAGCTTTTACGGAGGCTCACGGCATACAGTGACCACCGTAACTCAGGCCATCACGTTGTTGGGAATGAATTCCATTGCCACCTTAGCCTTTTGCTTTTCGTTATACCGAGACCTTCGACGGCATGGGGCTAAGGGGTTTGATCATAATCAATATTGGCGGCGATCACTTCTGGCGAGCGTGTCAGGTCGTGTCATCGGGACATGGGCTAAGGTCGTCGATTGTGAAGAAATTTTCCTAGCAGCCCTACTCCAGGATATTGGCGTGTTGATCTTGAGTGAAACGCATATGGATGTGTACGGCACAATCATGAAACAGGCCGACCGGAACCATACGCGATTACAGGAACTCGAGAGGGAGAAGATTGGGGCGGATCACAGCGAAGTGGGAGCGTGGTTAGCTGAAACCTGGCAGTTGCCAGAATTGTTACAAGCCGCCATTCGCTGCAGTCATGATCCATTGGAAATGGATGTGCCTGAAGAATTCTTGCCAGTCGTGAAGACCGTAGCCTTCTCGGGCAAGTTAGCGGACATTTGGTGTGATCCACAAACTGAACAGGCCACGCAGGAAGCGGCTCTTGCGGC
>LXTH01000240.1 GCA_001643555.1 Nitrospirae bacterium SPGG5
CACTCCGGAATTATGTGAGATCGTCAAACAATACCATCCCATCTATATGAATTTGCATTTTAACCATCCAGATGAGTTGACGCCGGAAGTCACGGAAGCCTGCGGACGTTTAGCCGATGCGGGAATCCCGTTGGGGGGACAAACCGTCTTGCTCAAGGGAGTCAACGATGATCCTGAAATCATGAAGCGCTTAATGCATAAATTGCTCCTCGCCCGAATTAAACCCTATTATCTGTATATGGCTGATCTGACAAAAGGCACCAATCATTTCCGGACCACCGTGGAAACAGGGTTGAAGATTGTGCAAGCATTGCAGGGCCACACCAGTGGCATGGCCGTCCCTCATTTTGTCATTGATGCACCAGGTGGAGGAGGAAAAATCCCCCTTCTTCCTAACGAATACCTGCTGAACTTGGATGAAAACGGTGCAGTGCTAAAAAACTATGAGAACAAGACCTACCATTAYCCGCAGCCTGATCAAASCCGRWCSCGTGAACTTCCCATGGTYGGRGCATCATCYATCGGTGGMCTCTGCAGCGGAGCCTTRGAMGACTAATCATGGCCGCTCCTCGAAAACACGGMATTCTTCCTGAYAAGCACCTGAAGCAATTGATTCAGGAAGGCGCGATCTATGCCGATCCCCCGATTGGCGATTGGCAGATACAACCGGCCAGCCTGGACCTGCGTCTGGGAAACMAWGCCTATCGATTGCTCAGTAGCTTTCTGCCCGARCGTTCAGAAATTAGCACGCGCYTGAACATATCGGATCTSTAYCAGTCGGAWTTRGTGATGTATGAAATGGATCTCACYAAGGGAGCCATCCTCGAAARAGGGCATGTCTATCTSGTTCCGCTTCAAGAGAATCTSGCGCTTCCCCCAACKATTCGYGGACGAGCYAACCCTAAAAGTTCAACYGGACGGCTGGATATCTTCACGCGGGTSATCACCGACYTSAACRTKGGCTTCGACGAGATTCGTCMRGGCTAYCATGGTCCRTTGTATCTTGAGATYGTGCCGAGATCATTTACGATTCGCGTACAAACCGGGCTGGCATTGAACCAACTTCGACTGATCRCCGGGCGACCRACYGTCTCCGACTCCCAACTCAAAGCTCTACATCGATCGGCTCGCTTACTCCATCATAATGAAGACCACGCGACCGGTGGCCGGCCTGTGGCTGCGGGCGAGGTACGAGTAGACCAGGGCCTCTTTTTGCGGATCGATCTGAAGGGCGAGGATACGCAACATGACATCGTCGGCTACCGCGCCAAGAAAAACAGTCACATCATTGATCTTGCCAAATTGGGATACTATTCGGCTTTCGACTATTGGGAACCTCTCTATCGGCATGCAAATAATACCTTGCTTCTTGAACCTGAAGAATTTTATATTCTGGCTTCCAAGGAACGTATTACGGTCCCGGCAGGCTATGCTGCGGAGATGGTGGCCTACGAAGCYGCCTGTGGAGAACTTCGGACRCATTACGCCGGATTTTTCGATCCTGGYTTTGGAGCCGGYTCATCTCCTCGAAACGGCACRCARGTCGTGCTTGAGGTRCGACCCCATGATGTGCCATTTCTTATTCACGACGGCCAAACGTTTTTYAAAGTCATGTACGAAAAAATGCTGGATACTCCGGATGCAATCTRCGGCTCAGCCATCGGGTCCAATTACCATCAGCAGGGCTTGACGCTGAGCAAACACTTTAAATGGTGACCATGGCAGAAGAACCTACACATGAAGTCGAGACCGACGCGCAATCCGACACGCAATCCGACACGCAATCCGACACGCCGCCCGAAACCCCAACACGGCAAATTCCCGGCGTGCACGTAGGACCGCCTACGCCAGAATCCGAACTGGATCCAGAAGCCCACGAAGCGCTCCAGATGAAAGTTTCCATGAAGATAGTGGGCTCGGTCATGGTCTTCATCGGATTTATTCAAGTGTTTCTCTCTGTCAGTACGGGTGCGGAAATCACGGCCTTCCCCATGATTCTGTATTTTGTCGGTTTGGCCTTGTGGGCTCATTCCTCGGTGAAGATCCCCAGGGTGCGGTATCTCATCATCGCCTTTTCATTGGTCTGTGCGCTCGGGTTTTTTCACCTGGGGGAAGTGTTGCTCTGGCACAAATATGTCGTCTATTGGGGCACCATCGCCATGGTGGTCTTTTTTATGTTTCAGAATCCCAAAAAGCCGTCCACTCCTAAGTGATTCGTATCTCGTCGCTCGTATCTCGTGAAAAGAAGAACCACGTTTCACGCATCACGGCTTTCCAAATGCCCGCATCCATCGCAATTATAATCCCGACACTCAATGAGGAACGCGCCCTTCCTCGAACGCTCCTGTACCTTCGACAACAACAATTCAACGAAGTGATTGTAGTCGATGGGGGCAGTCAGGATCACACCGTATCCGTGGCCACAAACCATCTCTCCGGACTCAGCCAGCGCGAATCCAAAGTCATCATTGCTAATCGCGGACGGGCACAACAACTGAACKYYKKKSMWGCMGAAGNCGSMATMMGAYATYSKKCTSKKCMTKCMTGCTGNANCRCKCWWYYGMYCYTTCACAGTCGAACCGAGATTGAACGCGTCATGGAAAATYCCCAATGCGTCGGGGGTCGATTTGACGTACAGTTCGAAGACGATCGAGGATGGGCCTGGATYATCAGTCGCATGATGAAYCTTCGCTCACGCTGGTCAGGYATTGCCACAGGCGATCAGGCCATTTTTGTTCGACGAGAAATTTTTCAGCAAATGGGYGGGTATGCCGACATTCCGCTCATGGAAGATGTCGAATTCACAAAACGGCTGAAACACCTTGGAAAAGTGGCGACGCTCCATACCAAAGTGACCACCTCCTTTCGACGGTGGGAACAACGCGGGGCCTTGCAAACGATCTTGCAGATGTGGACCCTTCGATTTCTTTACTGGTTGGGGCTCAGTCCACAAACACTTCGCCAATTGTATGCCACGATCAGGTAAACCCTCCCAGTCTCGCCGACACCGCCRCCCAAGAAGAAGCGGTCCGTCTCCARGACCTGCTGAAGGCGCRATCATTATTTTTGCCAAGGCGCCCATCCCCGGCCAAGTYAAAACACGCTTGTGYCCACCACTCACCCAGGACGAAGCGGCCAGCCTRCACGGTAGCATGRTCATGGATGYGGTTGAACACACCAGGTCCCTTCGAGRGTTYGATATTTATTTAGCGTGYACGCCCAGTATGGACCATCCCTTCTTTCAAACCCTAGCCGCCCGGCATCGMCTTCAATTAATCGAGCAAGTTGGTGARGATYTAGGACAACGGATGGATCATGCCCTCACCACCMTMCTCAATCGTGGYTACAAGTATGCCSTGTTGGTTGGAGCAGATATTCCCAATCTTTCCRGCCACACATACAAACAGGCTAAAGACATGTTGCAATCGAAGGACGTGGTGTTTGGCCCAACCAAAGACGGAGGCTACTATTTGGTGGGGATGACAACACCCAACCCTGAACTGTTTGCCAATATAGCTTGGTCCACCGACCGCGTACTGACCCAAAGCCAAGCTCAAGCTGAAAAGTTGGGGCTTGCCATGAGTCTGCTAGAACCCGAATACGATATCGATACCTTTGAAGACTTGCAGGCTTTTTTGGATGAGGAAACCGGGTCAGGAAAAAAGAAACTCTCGACTCGAACAGCGAATGTCTTCCAGACCTTGGTACAACGGCATCGTCATATCGGCTGACATTTCCTCTCCTGAGTGGGAGTGAAGACAACAGATATCGACCCCAGAAGGAGGTAGGATGGAAACAAAAGTCGCACTCATCACCGGTGGTGCACGCGGCATTGGCAAAGGCATTGCGCTTGATTTGGCCAACCAGGGATGGGCTATTGCCATTTGCTATCGAACCAGCGAACACGATGCTAAAACCACCACAAAGGCCATCATCGAACGAGGTGGGCAGGGAATCGCCATTTGTTGCGATGTGTCTGATCCCAAAGCCTGCCAAGATTTGGTCAAGCAGATTGAAGAGAAATGGGAAAAGATTGATGTCTTGGTGAACGGGGCAGGGCCCTATCATCGGATCAATCTATTCAACGAGACACCTGAAGGCTGGAATGAAATGTTCAGCAACAACCTGCATCCGATTTTTTATTTAGCCCAGGCCGTGGCACCAGGGATGAAAACGCGCAAGTCCGGTCGGATCATTTCGTTTAGCATGGCCAATGCGGACAAAATGGAAGCCCAGCCCATGGTCACAGCTCATTATATCGCCAAGGCTGGCATACTGATCCTCACACGAACCCTCGCCAAAATGCTGGCGCCCGATGGCATTACGGTCAACGCGATCTCTCCAGGATTCATTGACTCAGGCAGCGCCCCACCAGAAGAACTCGAGGGCATGGCCAAGAAAATTCCCGCAGGGTATGTCGGTGAAGTGAAAGATACAATCTCGGCAGTGCGCTACCTGTTATCCGATGAAGCGCGCTATGTGACAGGAACAAACATCCACATCAGCGGCGGTTGGGGAATGTAAAGTCGGGTTCCGTCCCGACAGCCGAGGTTCCTTCGACGAGGCTCATGACAGGCTCTTTTGTTTCGGCAAAAGGACCTAAAGGGYACCTCTAAAAMCCAGRCATTTTGGTGAGGGCAAGGAAGCCGCGCGCGGAAAACCGGAGTGTATGGGCGAATACATGAGGATTTGAGCACGYGRCTRACGCCGCCATCACGGAAAAGGACGGTTTTTAGAGGTGCCCTTGAGTCTTTAATTAGGGTCCACCCATCTTGGTGGTTCAGGGATTTGTGTGCCTGATTCATCTTCATCAACTTAATGGATTGAAACTCTTCAGAATTTCCTTTTTCCCAGCCTAATGCATCTTCTATGAGTACACCTTCGACGACAGCCTTTTCTTCCTGCTCACGCTGGTGGTTTTTCACCACGGCTTTTACGACCGGGGGCGTGGTCATGGCCTTGGAGATCCTGGGCAGCCGATTACTGGCTCCGGTCTTTGGCACGTCGCTTTTTGTATGGGGTGCCTTGATTGGCGTGGTATTAGCCGCGATGAGCACCGGCTATGCCACGGGTGGATGGTTAGCCGATCGTCGATCGCCCGGCATCGTGATAACCGTTTTTCTTCTCGGGTCTGGGGTGTGGACGCTCATATTGGCGGGAGTGGGACAGCCTGTGGTCTTTACCGTTTCACAATGGGTCGATGATCCACGTTGGGGGCCCTGTTTTGCCGCGGGAGTGCTACTGGCAGTCCCGGCATTTTGTTTGAGCGGCGTCCTGCCTGCCTTGCTGCGTTTGGCTACGGCAGACATGGGTCATTTGGGTCGGCATACGGGAGGAATGATTGCTGTCTCAACCGTAGGGAGCCTCGTTGGCACGTGGGGCACGTCGTTTTTCCTGCTCACCTGGATGGGGAGTCTCAAACTGGTTGCCGCTCTGGGGGTCGTCTTAATCGTGTTTGGACTGTGTTGGTGGGTGTGGWCRGGTCGGGCCAAAGCGTTGGTGMTGGTACCGGTGATMGGCAGTCTGAGYATGGCGATTTGGTTTGGGTTTCACCCGATCKTGRTTCAACYGCCTGCGATWTATCAGGAAGATAGCCCCTATCARCAGGTGCGCGTTCGCGATGAGAAAGGCCTGAGATTTCTARTCTTGGATAACACATTCCATGCCATYATGTGGCAGCCGGATCCCGTTCGRCTRGCGTTGCCATACAGCCAAATGATGATGGCGGTGCTTGGSCTTCACCCCGACCCYCAGCAAGGGTTGATTCTYGGAMATGGTGGTGGATCMTTGGCCAAATGGCTGCAGAAATATTGGCCGAAATTGGAAATGGATGTTGTGGAAATGGATCCGTCCGTGGTGAAAGCGGCGGAAGAGTTTTTCGAATATACCCCCGGGAATGGTCATCAAGTCTATGTCCAAGATGCCCGTGTGTTTTTGCGGCACACCGAGAAACTATACGATATTGTTTGGGTGGATGTGTTTGCCCGTCACCAAATCCCTTTTCATCTTACCACACAAGAATTTTTCTCGGAGCTGCGTATCCGCCTTTCTCCGAAAGGGGTCATTGCGGTCAATCTGGCCTCATCGGGTTCGGAGTTGGATCGGAGACGAGCCGAAGCAGTGGTGACCACTATGAAAACGTCGTTCCCGTATGTGGAATCTTTTAGCATCCCTGGCCCCTCATGGTTACGAACGAAAAAAGGATCGACAAATGTGATCTTTTTCGCGTCTTCGGATCCCTTGAACAT
>LXTH01000233.1 GCA_001643555.1 Nitrospirae bacterium SPGG5
GGAATGTTTCCTTCAGCGTGGGAGGAACGGTGAGATTTCTCCCACGGGTCGAAATGACAACCGGAGGGGAGTGGCAAGGTGAGAAGCCTGTTCGAGATGTGCAAGCAGGAGTTCCCCGCGGTCATTTCGAGTGGAAGGAGAAATCTCTCTGTGGGGGTTGGACCGTCTGACCAAGCGTGGGAGGAACGGTGAGATTTCTCCCAAGGTCGAAATGACTAAAGTGGGGGTGGCCGAAATGACAAGGAAAAAAGATCGCAATGACAATTCTTGCTCTTGTCTGCAAATTTCGTTAGGAAGAACGAATCATGTCTGCAGGCAACCTCCAACCTCGACTGTTTATCGGGATTGACATCGGCGGAACGTTTACCGACTTTGTCCTGTTTGACGAGACAGCGAATCAGATATCCACGTTTAAGATTCTCTCAACGCCTTCAAGTCCGGCTAAAGCAGTGCTGCAAGGCCTAGAGCGTCTTTCTAGTGAACTTCCACGAACCATCATTCATGGTTCCACCGTCGCCACCAATGCCCTGTTAGAACGAAAGGGTGCCAGGACTGCCTTCGTCACGACGAAAGGCTTTCGAGATATCTTGCGCCTTGGCCGTCAAAATCGACGAGCCCTCTATGATTGGTTCAGTGGGGGAGTCGAACCCCTCGTCTCCTCAGATCTGTGTTTCGAAATCCCGGAGCGGATTGATTATCAAGGCCACGTGCTTATCTCGCTTGATGTCAACGAGATTCCTGCCCTCGTGGATTTCCTCCATACGCAACACGTTCAGTCGGTGGCCATCAGTTTTCTTTTTTCCTTCACGAATCCTGCGCATGAGCAGGAAGTGGCCCAATGTTTTCGGCAGGAGGGATTTTTTGTGACGGCCTCCCAGGAATTGCTTCCCGAATTTCGTGAATACGAACGTGCGTCTACTACGGTCGTGAATGCCTATGTGTCGCCGGTGCTTGATCAATACCTCGGCGAGCTTGAAGATACGTTGGGTGCCGACACGTTTTATATCATGCAATCCAATGGCGGACGGATTCAGGCGACACAGGCACGCCAACAAGGGGTGCACTCGATTCTCTCTGGCCCTGCAGGAGGCGTGGTCGGGGCCGTGCATGTGGCCAAGCTGGCTGGGTGTGACCGCTTCATCACATTTGACATGGGTGGAACCTCCACGGACGTCTCTCTTGTCGATGGTGAAATTGAAACCACGTCGGAAGCAGAAGTGGGCGGATTCCCCATTCGCGTTCCCGTGATTGATATTCATACCGTCGGCGCGGGTGGTGGTTCGTTGGTGCGAGTGGATAAAGGGGGTGCCCTTCGGGTGGGCCCGGAGAGTGCCGGAGCCGATCCCGGGCCAGTCTGCTATGGCCGAGGGGGACTGATTCCCACGGTCACCGATGCGAATGTGCTGTTAGGTCGCTTGCCAGCATCGGGTCTCTTGGGAGGGCAGCTACCGTTTGATATTGAAGCATCGTCCAAGGCCATGGCGGTGTTGGCTGAACAGCTTGACCTTCAACCACAAGCCGAATGTTCAGAGGTGGAAGCCGCGGTTTTGGGAATCGTTCAGGTCGTCAATGCCCAGATGGAGCGCGCGATCCGCGTGATTTCCGTGGAGCGAGGACATGACCCCCGGGATTATGCGTTGGTGTCGTTCGGTGGGGCCGGCGGCGGCCATGCCTGTGATTTGGCCAGGGGCATGGGAATTCGCCGAGTACTCATTCCTTCCTCGGCGTCAACATTATCAGCCTATGGAATGTTGACGGCCCATGTTCGAGTGGATGCCGTACAAACGATCATGCGATCCGATGAGCCCTCGTATGAAGAGTTGCAAGGAAACTTTGCACCCATGATCGAGAAGAGCAGGTCTGACCTGAAGGCCCAAGGCGTGAAGCCTGATGATGTCGAAATACTCAGCGAACTCGATGTTCGGTATGTTGGGCAATCGTATGAATTAACCGTTCCCTTTTCGAAAACGTATCGGGCCAGCTTTGATGCACAGCATCAGCAACGATATGGGTATCGGCAGGAGGATGCACCGATTGAGATTGTCAACCTACGGGTGCAGGGTATTGGTCGAACCAAACCGCCTTCGCTCTCGCGCTTACCAATTGAAGCTTCTGCAAACGCATCTCATGCTGTGACTGGAACACACCGGCTGGTCTTGCCTGATGGTCCTGTCCTGGCCCCGCATTTTTCACGAGAGCGCTTGCGCCCAGGCAATGAAATAGACGGGCCAGCCGTGATCATCCAAGACGACACGACAATCGTGTTAGGTATCAATGATCACGCGCGTGTTGATGAGTATGCCAATCTGCATATTGAGATATATTCATGAAGGACGATGCCATTCAGCTCGAAGTCTTTAAACATTTGTTCTCGTCGGTGGCCGAAGAGATGGGAGTTCGGCTTCGACGATCAGCCTTTTCTCCTAACATCAAAGAACGATGCGATTATTCCTGTGCCGTGTTTAACGAGCACGGCCAACTCATTGCTCAGGCCGAACATATTCCGGTGCACCTGGGCGCGATGCCGTTATCCGTCCAAGCCTGCCTGAAAAAGATGACCTTCGCCCCGGGTGATGTAGCCATCGTCAACGATCCGTTTGAGGGCGGCACGCATCTGCCTGATATCACGCTGGTGTCGCCGGTGTTCACTATGGTCAATGGCGGGGAGACGCTTCTCGGTTTTGTCGCGAATCGCGCCCACCATTCCGATGTGGGAGGCATGTCGCCGGGGTCCATGCCATTGTCTCAGGAACTCTTTCAGGAAGGAATCATCATCCCTCCCCTAAAACTCATTTCTGAGGGACAACGCAATCAAGCATTGTGGGACATGTTTCTCGCGAATGTTCGCACTCCCATAGAACGAGCCGGAGATCTGTACGCCCAACTGGCGGCGAACCGCACGGGTATCGAACGACTCCAAGCGTTAGTGGATCGATATGGCCGAGAGGTTGTCACGACACAGATGGACGGCCTGTTGATCTACAGCGAGCGCATGACTCGCCGGCTGATTGCCGCTTTGCCGGATGGGACGTATCGCTATGCAGATTATCTTGATGATGACGGAATTGATCCCGACCCGATCAAGATCGTGGTGGCGATAACGATTCAGGGTGATGAAATTCTCGTTGATTTCGAGGGGTCAGCCCCACAGTGTAAAGGCAATGTCAATGCGGTGTATGCGATTACCTTGTCGGCGACGGCCTATGTTCTGCGCTGTTTATTAGGCTTGGATATTCCGGGAAACGGTGGGTGCATGGCATCTGTGACCGTACGGGCGCCTGAAGGAACGGTGGTGAATGCCACACGTCCGGCGGCAGTGGCCGCGGGCAATGTGGAAACCGCACAACGCATTGTCGATGTGTTGATTGGCGCGTTGGCGCAAGCCTGTCCCGATCGAGTTCCAGCCGCCAGCCAGGGGACGATGAACAATGTGACCATTGGCGGATGGGATCCTGAACGGCAACGTGCATTCGCCTATTATGAAACTCTCGGCGGGGGCATGGGAGCGGGGTCTGGACATTATGGAGCCAGTGGTGTGCATTCTCACATGACGAATACGCTCAATACGCCAGTCGAGGCCCTGGAATATGCCTATCCCTTTCGAGTAACCCACTATGGCCTTCGCCAAGGCACAGGTGGGTCAGGTGCCTTTCAAGGTGGTGAGGGAGTGACGCGAGAAATTGAATTTCTCCATGACGCGCAAGTTACCATTTTGTCTGATCGGCGACGGATGAAGCCGTATGGTCTGGCTGGAGGAATCCCTGGCAACACGGGACAAAATGTTCTGATTCGCGAGGGGCAGGAGCAAGTGTTACCTGGCAAGATCCAACTGAATGTTCGTGCTCGTGACCGTCTACGAATAGAAACGCCTGGTGGGGGCGGGTATGGGTGCGAGAAAAAAGAACTTGCTAAAGAGTAAAGAGGTTCATGTTTTTGTTGATCTATTCTCCCTTGATTGTAAATGCGGGGTTTCGTCCCCGCGCGACGAGTCCCTTTTGTTTCGGCAAAAATGGTTTTGGGTCCTTTTGCCGAAACAAAAGGACCTTGTCTGCAGGGGCGAAACCCTGCATCTAATAATTTTCCAACAGACCTAGTTTTTCATGATCCCAAAGCTTTTTTAATCGAGAGGGAGAATTGTCTCGTTGACGGCAGCGGTCTTGCTTTTCTAGTCTGTTTTACAATTGGAATATCGTCTGACTTTTTTTGAG
>LXTH01000015.1 GCA_001643555.1 Nitrospirae bacterium SPGG5
TCGTAGCCCGCTCGCTTGATCAATCTGGGTGATCATGGTGTGTGTCCTTATAAATCAAATGTTAATGTACTAGCTGCGAAGGCAGGGGCCTTTTCGTGATGCGTGATGGGTAAAAAAAGATGCCACAGTGTTTTTCCCTTTACCCTTCACGCATGACGCTTCACGCCACTTCACCCACCGCATGCTGTTCTGACACCTGCTCCCATGCGGAAAACAGGTCGATTCGATCCACGATGGATTTTCGCGTCGCTTGTTCCAAATCTTCTGGAACCCGTTGTCCCATGGACAGATACGACAGCGGGAGCCCGGTTTGATGAATCAAATTGAATAAGCGGCCCAATTGGGGCATTTCATCGAGTTTTGTGAGCAACAATCGATGCACGGGGATGCTGCTATACCGACGCACAATATCTTCTTGCACGGCCAAGTCTGTGGGCGCAGACAGCACTAAATGGGTTTCGAGTGTCATTTTTTGTTCCGCAATCGCCGCCAGTTCTCGTGCCCCTGCCGGATCACGCGGACTGCGGCCAGCCGTATCAACCAGCACCAACCCGGCATCCGGATGCCGAGCCACGCAAGCCGGCAATTCCTCTGGTGTCACGGCCACTTCAACGGGAACTTTCAAGATTCGAGCATAGACTCGAAGTTGTTCGACAGCGGCCACTCGATACGTATCCAATGTCACCACGACAGTTTTCATCCGCATGGGTCCTTGCGTGAACTGACTGGCGAGTTTAGCAATGGTCGTGGTTTTCCCGACTCCAGTAGGCCCCACGAGCATGACGACTTTTTGCAAACCGCCAGGTGTCGCCAAAGGACCGGACACCGAAATGGCCTTCTCCATTTGCTCCCGCAATAATTCCGCCACGGTTTCGTCCCGAATGGCCTCCCCTGTTCCAAGCGTTTCCCCAACCGTCCGCACAAGGTTGGCAGCCAGGGAAGGGGTAATTCCCGCAGCCACGAGCACTTCATGGTAGGCCCTCAGATCTTTCGGAAGCGAAGCCAACCGTTGTGATGCCCGATCCGCCAGCATGTCTCCCATGAACGTGCGGAACGTTTCGAGTTCCTGACGAAGGGGACCGATTCCGGTATCGGCCTCAGACCGTACACTTCGTAACTCTTTCATTTCCTCACGGAGGGCGGCGAGCTGTTGGCTTACCGGGTCGAGTAACGCCGCCACTTTCAGATGTTCACCAAAAGAGGGGGCCTGCCTCTGCTGGGCTTCGATGGGGGGTTCATACCACGACGAAACCGTTTCCGGTTCGACGGTTGGCATCACTGTTTCCTGTGACTGGCGTTGGCGATGATCAGGTTCTTTGGCAGGTTCTTTGGCAAGTTCTTTGGCCACCACCCCTCGATCAACCGCAGCCGTGACTTCAATCATGGGTTGACTGAGCAACCCAAGAAAACCTCCACCTTTATTGATACGCCGGGTCGAGACGATCACAGCATCCGAGCCCAATTCGGCTTTCACGGCGAAAAACGCTTCCTGAAGAGTTAATGCTTCAAATCGTTTAAGCTTCATCTGGAATCCTCACCACTTCAATGGCTTGAATTTTGGCTTTGACGTCAATCTCATTCGGGGATAACACCGTCAATGCCTGAACACCCGGTGCCACCAGGCGATACACCTGGGCCCGAATTCCATGAGAGCAGAGCAACACGGGCTGATAACCTCGAGAAATGACGCGTTCAATGGCACGACGCACGCCTTCCAGGAACGCATTCACGAAGGGTGGGCTCATAGACTGGACTTCCCCTGTCGGACTTGGCCGCAGGGCGTCAACTAACCGTCGGTCTAGGGCCGGATCTAAACTGATCACCGGGAGCAACCCGTCCGGGTTGGTGAATTGACTGGTGATGGTCCGACCCACACTTTGCCGTGCATAATCCGTCAAGGTTTCAGGGTCTTTCACCTGTGGGGCATAATCCGCCACGCTTTCGAGAATCGTGCGCAAATCACGAATAGACACGCGCTCTTTCAGAAGATTTCGTAAAATTCTCACCACACTTCCCAGTGGCAACAAGGTGGGGATTAAATCATCCACAACCTTGGGATGAGTCTTCGCAATATTGTCTAGCAAACTCTGTACCTCTTGACGCCCAATCAGGTCATGAGCATTCGCTCGAATGATTTCAGTCAGATGTGTTGCAATCACCGAGCCACAATCGACAACCGTATACCCTTCGACCTGAGCCTTCTCTTTGTTTTGGGTCGAAATCCAAAGTGCCGGTAGCCCAAAGCACGGATCTTGTGTCGGCTTCCCTTCCAAATCACCCGTGGCCTGACCCGGATTAATGGCCAGCAAATGCCTCGGCACGACTTCGCCTTTGGCCACCTGCACCCCTTTCAACATGATGCTGTATTCGTTGGGCCGCAGCTGAAGATTATCCCGAATATGCACGGGCGGAACGACCAAACCCAGCTCCTGGCCAGTCTGCCGGCGAATCCCGCGAATGCGTTCAAGAAGCTCCCCCCCCTGTGCGACATCCACCAACGGAACCAGCCCATACCCCACATGAAGTTCAAGTAAGTCAGGGGATGTCACGACGTCGAAGGCATCCGTTTTCGCGGCTTCCTCACCTTTGGCAGGAACCGCGGCTTTCTCTGTGTCAGCCACCTTTTTCTGTTGATTTTTAAGAAAATAGGCCAGCCCACCAACCAGGCTCCCGATCACCAGGAAGGCAAAATGTGGTAGGCCAGGAGTGAGTCCCAGTAGGAAAAGAATGCCGGCTACCATACCAATCAAATTGGGGTTGACCAGAATTTGGTTGGTGATTTGCTCTCCTAAATTTGCAGATGAGGCGGCTCGTGTGATGATGATACCGGCAGCGGTTGAAATAATGAGGGCCGGAATCTGTCCCACCAGAGCATCACCTACAGTCAGAAGCGTAAAGGTGCGGGCCGCCTCGATTAACGGCATGCCGTGTTCCAACACCCCAAGCGCCAACCCACCTACGATGTTGATCAGGATAATAATAATAGCGGCGATCGCATCACCACGAACGAATTTACTCGCACCATCCATGGCCCCATAAAAATCGGCTTCTTCGGCAATATCTTCACGACGACGACGAGCCGTGGCCTCATCGATCAGTCCGGCATTGAGATCCGCGTCAATGCTCATCTGCTTTCCAGGCATGGCATCCAACGTAAACCGCGCGGCCACTTCCGCGATTCGGCCAGCCCCTTTCGTGATCACAATAAAATTGATGATCACTAAGATGGAAAACACCACGATTCCCACTGCAAAATTGCCACCGACAACAACCCCCCCAAACGATTTAATGACTTCGCCGGCTGCGCCAATGCCCTCATGGCCATTGAGGAGAATGACACGCGTTGACGCAATATTCAGGCCTAACCGAAAGAGCGTCACCAACAACAGGACTGAAGGAAACACGGAAAAATCAATCGGACGTCTCGCATGCATCGTCACCAGCAATATAAGAATCGACAGGGTAATGCTGAACGACAGACACAAATCGAGGAGCACCGGCGGGATCGGGAGAAGCATCAACATCAACATGCCAACGACGCCCAACGGCAACAAGAAATCGCTATACGACCCGAGAGGGGTGCCTTCTTGTGGCATCGTCGTTGAGGTCGCCATCCTGCTTACCCTGCCATCTCTTCCTGGCTTTGTTTCAATCGATACACATAAGCCAGAATCTCAGCTACGGCCTTATACAAGTCAGTCGGAATAGTGCGTCCGACTTCCACTAATTTATACAGCCCCTGCGCCACCGGTTTATTCTCCACAATCGGAATACCCGCGGAACGGGCGACTTGTTTAATGTGCTCCGCGACATACCCTGCGCCTTTGGCCAGCACGGTTGGCGAGGCTGATTGTTCAGGGTCGTACTTGAGTGCCACGGCCAGGTGAGTCGGGTTCGTAATCACCACATCCGCATTGGGTACGGCTTGCATCATCCGCTGACGCGCCCGATCCCGCTGCAAACTCATGCGGCGAGAGCGAACCAACGGATTCCCTTCCACATCTTTCATTTCATCCTTCACTTCCCGTTTGGTCATCCGTTGATCCCGTAAAAATTGCCATCGTTGAAACGCGAAATCGGCCACCGCTAACACCAGCAACACGACACCAATCGCCATCACCAACTGAAACGCAATGCGCCCGACTCGTTGAAATGCTTCTCCAACGGATAATCCGGGAATTTCCACGATATCTGAAATATGTGCTTGGATGATGAAGTAGGTTATTCCGCCCAGAATGACGAGTTTCATCAACGATTTCAGCAGTTCGACCACACCTCGAATCGACACGATGCGTTTGAGGCCAGCCACCGGATTGATTTTGGAAATTTTGGGCTGTATCCCATCCTCAATCCATAGCGGTCCTGTTTGAATCACCGTCGCCAACACACCCAAGGTCATCATCCCGAACGCAAAGGGTAAAACGATCACCATCCCGGTTTCTACCATTTCGACCGCGAGGGCATAGGCCGTGTCAGGGGTGATCAGGCGAAGCCCGGCGGTTTCAAACCAACCCATGCTCGTCCGTTGGATATGCTGCCACGCTAAAGGCGCCCACATGGCAATCATGCCCATGGCGCCAAAGATCATCACAACCGGGCTGAATTCTTTGGTCGAGGGAACCTGTCCTTTTTCCCGTGCTTTTTCCAGCTTCCGTGAACTCGGCTGTTCAGACTTCTCCATTCCATCTTTGTCTTCAGCCACGCCCCATCTCCTCTAACATGCCAATGAGCACCCCTTCTAACTCCAAAATGGAGTGTTGAAATAAGGACGCAAAGAGTGGCAGGCCAAATCCTACGACCAACAATCCGACACTAATGGTCAAGGGGAATCCGAGAAACAGCACATTCATCTGAGGCATCACACGTCCCAGAATTCCCAGGACGAGATAAATCAGAAAGGTCACCGCTATCAGGGGCAAGGCCAGCTTGACCCCGATATCAAAAGTCCGTTGCATGATTTCGACTGCATCAACCAACAAGGGTGGATGAAACTGCGCACCAAGCGGAGGGATCAACGCAAAGCTCGAGCCCAAGGCCAGCAACAGGAGGTGATGCCCATCAACCACGAAATAGAGAAGGGAGGCCACAATGACCAAAAAACTTCCCAGCACCGGCACTTCGACTTGCGTGACAGGGTCAAGTTGAACCGCCAGGCCAAATCCCATTTGAAAACCCATGATGCTCCCGGCTATCTCAATCACGGCCATAAGGCATCTGGTGGCAAATCCAAGGAATAACCCGATGAATAATTCCGTAGCTAACCCGATGGTGAGTTTCACGGGTTCCAGCCAGTCCGGATGCAGGGTGGGCGACACAAGCGGCCCAAACACGAGCGCCACGGCCATCACCATGGCCAGGAGCGCCGGTGGGCCCGGGAACCGCGATGGACCCCCATGCCTCTGCGCCAGGCGGTCATCGCCCTCCTGCGGGAGACGCTGAACAGGGAGCCCCGCGCCGCTCTCATGGTCCGCCATCGCGGCCTGGCCGTCCCGGCTCTCATGGAGCTCATGGATCTTCTGGGGGGAGTCCCCAGCTACCATCTCGAGCCCGCCGGCATGGATCGCGCTGGTGCCGCCCTGTCCAGGATCTCCAGGCAGCCGTAGCCCACCGTCTGGGTACCCGGATCAATCCCGAGAATCCGCATCCAACCGCATAGTAGACTCCCCGGCGGTGAGYGTTTCCATCCTGGTTGTAGTTGCTGCCTGTGCCTTCGATGGTCTGGGAGTTCCCCGAGTCCGCTCACAACGCGATCATGACCCTGGCCCGGGGATCCCCCGAGCATCAGTCCATCGCGGGGTTCATCCTGGGGGAGCCAAGGGACAAACCTGCGCAGGAGTATTTCCGGACCGTGGTTTCCCTGCTCGAGGAACACGGGGCCCGGATCTCACTCGTGGAAGAAGCGCACGAGGACCCCTGGATCCACGCCCTCGGACTCGCTCATCTCGGCGACTGGGCGAGCGTGCTCCTCGCGGAGACGATCGGGGTGGAGGCTTCCAACCTCTCCCTGATGGACGATCTCAAGGAACATCTGGCTCGAAAGGAAGAAGGAAACGAATGAGTTCCCCCGTGGCCGTGATCCCCGTTGCCGGTGTCGGCACCCGTCTTCGCCCTCAGACACATACCGTACCGAAGGCGCTCATCAACGTGGCGGGAAAGGCG
>LXTH01000049.1 GCA_001643555.1 Nitrospirae bacterium SPGG5
GTGGTGAAGGCGTTGAGGGAATGGAGACCATATATTTCGGGGGAGACGGTGAAGGTATGTACGGACCACAAGCCATTGCTCGTGATGATCAAGAAGCGGAACGACATGCACACGGCAAGGGTAATACGATGGACTATGGAGCTGCAAGCGTTCGACATTGTGTTGAAGTACGTGGAAGGATCGACGAACGTGGTGGCCGATGCGTTGAGCCGGGACCCGTTCATTCCGGAGGAGGAGGAGATGGTAGGGGCTGCAAGAGAGGTAAAGGAGAGGTCGGTGCGATGGTGGATGGACCGGATGGCGGAGCTGGAAGAAGAGTGGGCGGAGGCACCGGCGGAAGGAGTAGAGGAGTCGATCGAGGACGAAGACGGGGAGGACCGAGTCGAAGACTGGCAATCCATGATGGACGACACGAAGGTTGGAGTGGAGATCTACTGGGCGGAAGTGAAGGCGCGGCAAGAGCGAGACGCGGAGGTGGCGGCATGGGTACGGCAAGTGCAGGAGGGGGTSRRCTTGGACCAAGATATGATGATGGCCTTGACGTTCCAGTTGTTCAAGCCCCTCATGCTCGGTGTCTCGAAGCATGTCCACGACAATGGGGTTCGCCCCAACCATGATTTTCTGTTGGCCAGGTCCTCTGCCAATACGACGAAGGTCGCGAAAAATGTCATACACTACGGTGGTTGCTGATTTGGTATATCCGCGACCATCACAATCGGAACACAGATCCGATAAGGTCCGCAAGATATCCTCGCGCACRCGCTCACGAGAAATYTCAATGAGYCCCAAATCCGTAATKCGTGAAATYCTCGTTCKGGCTTTGTCATTGGCCATGGCATCGACCATGGCRTGGTACACYTTYTCRCGATTGCGTTCGCGTTCCATATCAATGAAATCGATAATRATGATRCCRCCAATTCCTCGAAGCTTGAYCTGATASGCMAYCTCKCGYGCGGCTTCCAGATTGGTTTTCAGAATSGTTTCTTCTTGGTCCCGTTTTCCGACAAATCGACCGGTATTCACGTCYACSACGGTCATGGCTTCGGTATGGTCAATCACRATATGYCCACCTGATTTYAGCCACACCTTCCGGCTCAAYGCACGAGAAATTTCCATCTCWACYCCGAGATGGTCGAATAAGCCTTCCTCTTTATCGTAATGGTAAATCCGGGAACTCTGTTCCGGAAGATAGCGTTTGACGAAATCCCGAACCGCATCACATTCTTCTTTGGAATCAATCACGAGCCGATCAACCTTTTTGGTGAATAAATCCCGGACCACCCGAAGAGTGAGGCTGAGATCTGCATGCAAGGGGGCGGGGGCAGGAGAGTGTTCCTGTTTTTTCAAAATGTCCTTCCACAAAGCAGTCAAAAAATTCACGTCCGATCGCAGATCATCTTCACTCACACCCTCGCTGACGGTTCGAACAATATAGCCGTAGCCGGGTTCCCGGTTCCGTCGCATGATCTCCTTCAAGCGTCCGCGCTCCTCGTCCTTAGCAATGCGTCGTGAAATACCAACATGGTCCACATTAGGCATCAGCACCAAAAAACGTCCAGGCAACGAACAGTAGGATGTGACGCGTGGCCCCTTTGTTCCGATCGGACCTTTGGAAATCTGGACCATGAGTTCTTGCCCCTCACTGAGCAATTCTTCAATCGGGCGAATGTTTTGTCGCCGAGGACGAGGAAGCTCAGGGCCTTTGTCGTCTTCATCGCTATCAACCAGGATATCTCCAGGTTCCGTGCCAACAGAGAGGTCCGAGACATGCACAAAGGCGGCCTTGTCTAACCCGATATCGATGAACGCCGCTTGCATTCCGGGCAACACTTTGACGACCTTGCCTTTATACACATCCCCGACAAAATCCTTTTTCTTGGCCCGGTCCACATACAACTCCGTGACCACTTTGTTTTCTAACACTGCCACCCTTGTCTCTTGCGGGGTGACATTAATGGCGATTTCTACACCCATTTGGACTCCTTAGATTCTGAGTGCGTCATGGCAACCACCGGATYGGCTGAACCGYARTGGTGTGRCCGGYAGATGAGGTGTTGATKGAAGACCTCATCGTTSCATGCATTCGTTCCTGAWCGACTCAGAAATCAGTTGAGATTATTGAATCAAGGTCATTCGGCGCCGTTTCACACTGAGCAACAAGCCCAGGGCGGCCATTGTCATAATTGTGGCGCTGCCCCCATAACTCAATAAGGGCAGCGGAATTCCAACAATGGGCGCAAGGCCAACGGTCATCCCGATATTGACCACCACATTAAAAGCCATCATGCCCACCACTCCCACAGCCAACAGTGCACCTAACATATCTTTGGCTTTCGAAGCGATGTCCAGGCCGAGAAGAAATAAGATCAAAAACAACATGATTAACACGACTGCACCTAAAAATCCCCACTCTTCGGCAAACACGGCAAATATAAAATCCGTATGGCCTTCCGGGAGAAATTTAAATTGGGTTTGGGTTCCGCCATAAAGGCCTTTGCCCAAGAATTCTCCAGAGCCCACGGCAATGCGAGACTGCAATCCTTGATAACCTTTCCCGCCCAGATCATAGGCCGGGTCAACAAAACTGATAATTCGTTCTTTCTGATAATCATGGAGCGATCCCCACAGCCCGCCCCAGGCAAAAGGAAACATCATGAGTGCGGTGAGCAAGACCAGGCCAAATGCTTTAGACTTCACGCCCACCGCAAGCAGTAGGGTAATATAGATTGCGAGAAAACTCAGGCTACTCCCTAAATCAGGCTGGTTGAGAATTAAGAAGAACCCTGGCAAGGCCAACAGACCTGGAACAATCACCCGATAGAGCCACCCGCTTCGTGTCTGTGTCGCATAATATGAGGCCAGCATCAGGAGGAGCGGTATTTTAATAAATTCAGATGGCTGGATGGCCACAGGACCTAATGCAATCCACCGTTGAGCGCCTCGACTGCTTTTGCCGCTGACCATCACGATCACGAGTAGGAGTAACCCTAACCCGTAGAGAATATAGGAAAACCGAGCCAGCTTGTGGTAATCCATGCTGGCGAGGATCACAAAGGCTAATGCGCCAACACTGATCCATACAGCCTGCTTCGCAAAGATGGGAAATTTGCCACTCTGTCCATTCGAGGTCACGCTATAGATGGTGACGACCCCGATCGCCAAGAGGGACAGAATCACCCCAAGCAAGCCCCAATCAACACCATCGAATCTTCGACTTCTGGTCACTCAATTTCCTTGGAATCTACAGCGTATCTCATCGTTCGTATCTCGTTCTTTCAGGAGATACGCATCACRAAATT
Organism: Nitrospirae bacterium SPGG5; assembly: GCA_001643555.1. Next base: position 3,300 of record LXTH01000049.1, read on the forward strand.
GGCCTCTCGCGTTTCTGGCCSAGMCGCGTCTTMTCACYGSTTTTYTTGATAAAGGCTTCGATTAATTYTCTTGCCAGKGGKGCRGCGGCMGAACCACCATGTCCAGCATGCTCGGCCAGGACGGCYACCGCGATYTGRGGATTGTCAAAKGGAGCATACGAGAGAAACCAGGCATGRTCRCGAAACTGCTTYGGCGTKTCTTTTYTTTTGTCTGCGCGAAGTGCCACAACTTGAGACGTCCCGGTTTTCCCGGCAATGGTGACCAGTGGGGAATTGGCCCGTCGCGCCGTTCCCTCTGAGACGACAGATGCCAGGGCACGTTGAATGCCCTCCACAAACACGGGATTCAAGCCTAATGGTACGGCTTTGGCCATTGGCCAAGTTTCGACTTTCCCGGTATTGCGGCGTCGCACACCCCGAACTAATCGAGGTCGGTGGGCCACCCCATTATTGCCGATGGTGGCAATCACTTGCGCCATTTGAATCGGGGTTACGGTGACGTATCCCTGCCCAATGGCAACCGAAATGGTTTCTCCCGGATACCAGGGTTCTCCCCGAACCTGTTGTTTCCATTCCGTTGAGGGGACGATGCCTCGTTGCTCCGATGGCAAATCAATCCCCGTTTTTTTGCCCAGCCCAAACAGGCTGGCGTAGGTCGCAATGGCATCAATGCCTAAGCGATGACCCATTTTATAAAAATACACATCACACGACTGTGTGAGGGCTTTGTGTAAATTCACCGTACCATGTCCGCTCGCTTTCCAATCACGAAACGTTCGTCTGCCGAACCGAAACCTCCCGTGGCATTGAATCGTTTCGGACATTTTCACCTCATTGGTTTCTAATGCGGCTGCAGCCATAATGATTTTAAACGTCGATCCGGGAGGATAGAGTCCTTGTATGGCTCGGTTGGTGAGCGGATGCCGCTTGTCCTGGAGAATGTTTTGCCATTCCTTTGAACTCAATCCTCTTGACAGGGCATTCGGGTCAAAACTGGGGCGGCTGGCTATTGCCAACGTGTCGCCGGTTTTGGGGTCCAACGCAATGATGGCCCCAGCTTCTTCACCTAATAAATTTTCTGCTAATTGTTGCAGATCAAAATCAAGGGTCAGATAGAGGTCATGGCCGGCTTGCGGTTTCTCGACGGAGATTGTTCGTTTTTCATGCCCCAGAGCATCCACCTCGATCAGCTTGCGGCCGGCTTGTCCGCGCAAGAGTTGATCGTACCTCCGTTCCACGCCATATTGCCCCACGATACTCCCCGGATGAAGTCCTTGAAAGTATTCCTGGGACAGTTGTTGCTCAGACACTTCCCCAACATATCCAATCACATGTGCGGCATAGGGGCCTTGGGGATTATTCCGTTGAAATTCCGGGTGAACCWCGACWCCTGGTAAATCCAACCGATGRGATTCAATCAAGGCCGCCTCACGGAGCGTCAAYCCCCCCTTTAATTTYACCCGGGTCAGGGTCCCTCTTGCTCGAAACTTTTTRCTCAACTCGGATTCGTCAATWTYCAGGTACTYCACGAGTTTCTGAATGAGGRYTTCTCGATCAYTSACATCTTKGAGYTCKACATACAGGTTRAAACTGGGAACATTATTGGCCAGGAGTTTCCCGTYTCTGTCGAAAATSAGCCCGCGGGCKGGSTGTAACARGATCGAACGCGTTCGRTTATTTTGAGAGAGTTCCCGATAGTAYGGACCATCACGAACCTGTAATTGCCATAAACGCAACGCGAGAAGGCCGATGAYAACCAGCACGCCGATTTTGAGCAGAACCAACCGCTGTTGGAGTTCCGCTAATCCGTTTTCTTGAAGTTTTCTGTCACTCATTTCGAATCCGTTTTTGGACTATTGAAAAGGCATGCCCTAATTTGTCGCTGGTCGCTCGTATTTATAAGAGTTTTCATGCCATCTTTTTTCTCTGCCCCGAGCGACAACTCCTAGAAGCTTGAGGCCTCTGGTGTCCGACGAGTGACGACCCAATAGGCGGCAATAGCCACCAACCCATCAAAGAGCGCTTGGGGCAAGAGTATGGAAGGAAATCCCAACAATACATCCCCGATGTCCATGCCAACTCTTGACGACACCAAAAACACCACGCCGGAAAAGACTGAAAAAACAGCCACAACGAAAAACGCTGAATGCGACGCGGCATTCGCTAAATTTCTCGCAATCAATCCGGCAAAAAATCCCATGCCAGATTTGGTGATTGTATTTAGCCACAAGTCACTGGCGGAAAACAGATCTTGGACAAATCCGAGAAAAAATCCCATGATCAATCCCTGGACCTGCCCAGTGAGAAACCCAATGAGGCAGGCTGCGATGAGACACAAATCCGGGCGAATGCCAAACGGGCTCACGGATCCCAACACAGTCGTTTGGAGGGGGACGAGCAGGAGAATAAAGCCAACGAAAAGACCAGTTTTCATGAATCCTTGGGTTTCTGCTCTTGAGAAGTCAGGAGGTTGCCAATCGACTCGGTGCCTTCCGACGATGGTGGCGGAAGGACGATTAACACTTCCTCTAACTTTCCAAAATCGACCACAGGAGCAACGTGAGCCGTTTGGAAGAGATCTCCTTCTCGTTCTCCAACTTTGAGCACCTGCCCAATCAGGAGCCCGCGAGGAAATCCTCCGGTCAATCCCGATGTGACCACCGCATCTCCCTCTTTCACGGCCGCTAAGGGAGGAATGTATTTCATCCGGACAAAACCCTGCGCCGTTCCTTGGACAATGCCTTCATCCCGCGTTCGCTGAACGAGCCCAGTTACCGCCACATTGGGGTCGGTGATCAACAAGGCGATACTCGTTGAACTGGCGACTTTCACAATGTACCCAACGATCCCGGCTGG
>LXTH01000109.1 GCA_001643555.1 Nitrospirae bacterium SPGG5
TCCATCCCGGACGCGAGCACTGGCGTCGGTTAAAGATTGAGAAATCACTTTATTAGTCATAGCATTGGCAGTGATAGTGAGGGCCGTAAGAAGTGGAATGCCCCCAGCGAGAATCGTGGCTAAGGTTCGCGAAAGACGAATAATTTGATTTTTGATCATGATGCTACCAATCAAGGGGATGCGAAGCAGTAAGCCATGAAATTGCAATTGGCCCGTCGACGTTCGTAGCCAGGCGTAAATGAATATGGCGGCCATGATACATCCAGCCAGGAACCAAGGTCCCCAAACCGCAATTGATCCGACCACGTCCAGAAGAATTTGAGTGGGGAGCGGCAGTTCCCTGTCTCGCTGTTGGTACACCTCCGCAAAAATGGGCATGATATAGCCCAAGAGAAATCCCACAACACCGAGTCCGACAAAGACCAGAAACGCCGGGTAGGCTAAGGCTTTGGACACCTTTTCCCGCACTGAAATGATGAGTTTCAAATAGGCAATATACCGTTGAAGAACATCAACGAGATTGCCGGTGTGTTCGCCGGACTGAATGGTCGCGCGATACAGATCGGCGAAATATTTTTGTTGCCCGCTCATGGCTTCCGAAATAGCCGATCCACTCCGAATGCCTTCTCTGACATGTTGTAAGGAAACTTGAAAGTGAGGATTGAGGGCGCGTTCAGTCAGAATGTCGAATGTTCGAAGGATGGGTAATCCGGCTTTGACCAGAGCTAAAAATTGTTGATTGAAGATGAGGAAATCTCGGAGGGAAAGCTTTGTGCCAAATTGAAAGCCTTTTGAAAGCCCGGATCGAGATTGTTCTCCATCCATATGCAGAACAAGCAAGCCTTGCGTCTCAAGTTGGCTGCGGACGGCCCCTTCACTGATCCCATCTGTGTGGGCTTCAACAATGGTGCCATCTGCGCGGGCGGCTCGGTAATGATACTGCGGCATGAGGGTTCCCCATCACGGGGTGGGTGGCTCCTTTGTGTTTGAAAGTTCGACCAGCTCATTAAGATCCAATGCGTCCATGGATGGAATCTTGAGAAATTGCCCCGTGACGATAGTGTCGTGTGTGAGCCCGTTTATTTGTTTTAACTCGTTGACCGTGCTCCCGTACGTTCGAGACAGGGCCCACAAGGAATCCCCTCGTTTCACGACGATGAGATCAGTGCCAATCATTCGGTCTTCCGCCAATGGGTCAGCTTTGGATGTTGGTGTGGGGTTGGCAGCAATTTTCTGAAGTTCAACTTTATCTCGTAACGCCGCGATGTCTTCAGAGAGGGTCTCAATCGAGGAACTGAAGCCAGTTAGCGAGGTTTCTATGGTGCGCATTTGTGTGACGAGTTGTAATATCTTAGGGGCGGCAGCGGTTTTTGCCCGTAACTGTGCAACTTCTACTCGAAGTTTATCCCGTTCCTCTTTCAGCGAGATGACCTCTGTTTTGAGTTGTGAAATTTTTTCCGAATGCTCCAACTCCCGAGCTTTGAGAGAGGTGGTGTGTTGCTGAGCCGATCGAACAATAGCGGCTTGTTTCGCTGCTTTGATACGTTCGGAGGCCAACGCGGCACGCAGGGTGTCGGCTTCGGCTTGAGCTTCAAGCGCGAGCGTCGAAGACATATGGACGGGAACTGGCATGGCTGGAGTTGTTGCCGGTTTGGCCTGGTGGGCACAGCCTTGAAAAAGCAGTGTTCCCAGAAGGACCCAAGGTGCTGCGATTTTTACAGGAGATGCTCCAACCATATCATTTTTACCATTCACCATAGGCCGATCCATCGATCGCCGTGAGGTCACTTCCACTGTGCACATCAAAAATTCCACCGGCTTCATCATCACCGGCATTTTCTTCAAACACTAATTGCCAGGTGTCAGCTGTTTTGGTAAACGGGTCCATCGGAATGTGTCGAAGATAGCCTGCCTCAACTAACGCCTCAAGACTCTGCGGATACATGCCTTGATCCGCGTAATGTTGATCCAACACGGTCCGAATCGTTGCCAGATTGTTCTTCAAGGTGGCCTCTCGTGCCTTGACGGCGGACCGTTGAAACGATGGTACGGCAAGTGTCACCAAAATACTAGCAATGGCAACGACGATCATCAACTCCAGTAAGGTATACCCGGTGGGTCTATTCCCTGCTGGGCCTGTTGAACAAGCATGCCCTGAGTCTGGCCGAAGGGTCCGCCAGCGGCGTTCTCGGTCCGTTGTCGTGCTCACGTACTCATGTACGCTCCGCGCGCCAACGGCCCTGCGGCCTTGCTGGACAGGCCTCTGTGAACCGGCCCTATTGCTCTTGACGCGTAAAGGTGTGAGGCAGTCGAAACCAATGTGAATATTTTGTGAAGTACTCAACAGGTCCTTGTCGTATGTCTCATTACCAATCACGATACGATGTTCCATCGATTGCAGTGCCCGTGCTTGTCGTGAAAATGTCAAACACATCTTCCCCGCACCAATCATCCACATCCGCATCATCCTGGTAGCATCGGATGCCCCACTCTTGGGAATGGGTTATCGGATCAATTGGAATTTTACGTAAGTAGCGACGAACGGCAATTGTTTCTTCAATGACGGATTCTGCCCCGCTTAATTTAACCTTCAACAAGGTGTCGAGGGACTTTGGGTATCCGGTCAGCCCCGTGTGTTCTTTACAGGACAATTTGTTTTTAACACAGAGGGGACCTAACAGGGTGTTGTTATCTCGTGCCCAATCACGGCGAAAGTCATCAATGGCGGTTCGAACGGTTCGCAATGTTTGACGGAGCTCCAATTCTTCTGATCGTTTAGCGGTGACTTTCGTCAGGGGCATGGCGATCGACGCCAAAATGAAAATGATCGCCAATGTAATCAATAACTCGATAAATGTGACACCCCGGTCCTGTGTCTTCATTCTATAAGATACGGATCAGGCTGTGTTGCACCGTGATCGGAATTGATTGTCCCGATGTGCCGGTCAGCCTGGGTTGTTTAATAACAATAGGGGACTGCCCTTTGGTTTTGGTTTTAAAGACCAGCGTGGCCAGTTGCCCGCTGCCACTYACCGAGTGTCCCGGTCGGCCAAATTGCAACACGATTTTCCCCGATTTCGGAGYCGCCGACACGGTCATGGAYGATTGCTTTTGATCGATTCGGAAAAATKGGCCAGGTAMCGCTTNCACAAATTCCAAATGCGMGGGGTTATAGGTAATAGTCACCTGCGCSTGTTGTGACTCGGGTACGGCTTCTCCTGCCAGGATCAATTCAAAGGTCTGCCCCGGACCCGTGGTAATCTCCGAAGGTTGTAAGATCAATTTGGCTGGTGAAAAAGGTGTTGCCGTTGGCGAAGGTTTTGGGGATTGCGTTTTGGCCTTTGGGCCTACTGTGGTGTCAGCGGGTTTTTCTGATGCCGGCTGTTCGGGATCTGAAATATTATGGTTTCCACTCGCCGAAGACACCTCAAAAATCGGAACACGTTCTTGAGGCGAAAACAGCGGTTTGGTCGCGAATTGGTTTGCCGTCCCGGACCACAGCGTTTGCTGAGTAATGTTAGGCGGGATCATCCTACGGATGATCCGAGGCGTGAGAGCTATGATCACTTCGGTCGTAATTTTTCTGGTCTGCTTTCCAAATAAATCTTCGATCACAGGGATATCGTCAAGTCCGGGTATGGAATCACGGGTTTTTCTATCCTCTTCCTGTATGAGGCCTGCAAGAATGACCGTTTCGCCATCACGAAGATTGAGTGTGGTTTCTGCGATTCGCGTTCCAAAACGAAACTGGGTGATTTTGGGGCTATCCTGCAGGGTGACCTGTTCTCCAATTCGAGTGACTTCGACTTTCAGTTTAATAGTGATTTCCCCGGTTAAATGAATCGTGGGTTCCACATCGAGTTTAATTCCGGTGTCTTTGAATTCAATCGAGGTGACAGTTGCCTGAGTCGAAATGCCGGTTGTTGATGTGGGAGATGTGGAGGTGGTCGATAACAGGATGGGTTCCTTATCCCCAACGTTGATCGAGGCTTTTTGACCATTCAGAACCCGAAGCTTTGGTGAGGCGAGGGTCTTGGCATCGGATTCAGTTTTGAAGAATTCCAATAAGATACTTGAGGGAAAGGTAAATAAATACGAGTCCGGGCCAATCCCGGTTAAATCTTGATAGTTCCAGGTTTGGACTGTCGTGCTGAATGTTGTTGGGGCCATTCCTGGAAAAACTCCGGCCCCGACCTGTTTGGCAAAACTGAGGCCTACCCGCTCTTCTTCATTGCGGCTGACTTCCAGGACTTCAATCGATATTTCCACTTCAGAATCTCGCCGGTCATTGGCCAGAATGACTTGCTGGGCAAGTTGTAGTTTTGCGGGTTGATCACGGATGACCACGGCATTGAGCGCCTCGTTGACGTACACGCGCTTGGTTTCCAGGATGGTCCGAAGCAAATTTGCCATGTTTTTGGCTTTCGCCGTGGATAGGTAAAACGTCCGAATTTGGAGGTCCTGGTATTGTTGGCGTTTTTGTTTCGTATCGGGAATGATCAGCAAGGTATCCGAGCCCACTCGTCTGGCAAATAACTGATTGGTGGCCAGGATGAGGTTTAAGGCCTTATCAAATGGGGTATCTCTTGTGAAGATCGTGACGAGGTCGTCACGGACATCTTTTTCAAACAGGATGTTGATATTGGCAGTTCGCGCTAGAATTTCAAAGACTTGTTTCAGCCGCGTGTTTTGGAAACGGAGGGTCACGGGCTCCGTATTACCACCCAGACTCTGGTAGACCTTTTGCTTCTGCGCAATGGCGGTAATGCCTTCAAGGGCGTCGGKCAGATTKGGATCGAGTTCAATGGCRCGTTCATAGGCATGCATCGCATCATCAAGACGGCCTAAATTCTGCAACATTTTGGCATCTTCTAATTGTTGCCGCGCGTTTTTGAGCCGGACCACATCTCCTAAGGCAGAATGGTGTTCTGGCCGTCTGGGATCGAGCCCCAAGGCAATTTCAAATTCCTGCATGGCTTGGGGGATGTGCTGCTTTTTCAAAAAGTCCCGTCCCCGTTGGTAGTGGAACCGGGCCGCTTGAATTTTGGTCTCCGCCAGGGCTTTTCCCAGGTCCTCATTGAAGGGGTCTTTTTTGAAGGCTTGGCGGTAGGCGCCTACCGCGGCATCCCACTGCCCTTGCTGAACCAAATCCTCGGCGATTTTGATGTCGGGGCTTACGGTGTTGCACCCGGCTAGGGTGAAATAGCCGAGGATCAGGAATAGGGAAATAGTGATGTGTTGGGGAAGCCTAATCATGACAAAAATACGTATTCCCTCATGGAATGGACACAGGCGTAGAACACATTCGGATATCGAACATAATCAGCCTACCATAACTCGGAAACAGTGAATAGAGAACAGGCTGAGGTTGACACATGTATGCCCTTCTTATCGGTTTCTTGCGGTTAATGTTTAATTTTCCATTCATCGTGTGAGGCAACCTCAATCTGTCTGGACAGATCTTACCGTCATTGGGTCAACCTCGGGGGAGCTTGCACACAATATGACAAGGCATTACTGGGGTTGTGCAGGGGAAAGGCCTATCGAATAGGGGTTAGATCTTTCGAGTGAGGGCCTCATGATTCGGGCCCGTCTTCATCATTATCTTCTGGTTCCCCCGAAGAAGGGGGTTGCCGGCAATTGATTGGGACAGCCGGGTTAGCGGGGTCGCTCCCGCAGCCAACGGCGGATGCTTCGAAACGAATACTGTTATAGGTTGAGGCCCCTTTGAAGGTCACCAGATCCATTGGGGTATCCATGCTGGGACTGCGAACGCCGCGAATGTCTTTTCCCACTTTGATGAGGGCAAAATCTTCCCCGGTGATGGGGTCTTTGTAGACCGCCTGGAGATAACGCTTGGGCCGTTTGGTCAAATCTTCCAACTTGAGGGGATATCGGTTAGACCTGGTGGCTTTTTGCACTTCATAATCAGCGACATAGCGTTCGATGGCTTCTTTGATCCGATTACCGCGAAAAGCCAATTCAGCCTCCCGGTCGCGTTTCATGACCACTGACCAATGTTGAGTGACCGCTATCAGCGTGATGCTCAGGAGGACAATGATAAACATCATCATTAAATACGTCGCGCCGTGTTGGTTGAAGCCAAGCAAACGACA
>LXTH01000230.1 GCA_001643555.1 Nitrospirae bacterium SPGG5
CCGATTCTTGACGCTTGAAGAACAGCGCAAGTTTGCGGGCCGTTCAACGGGTTTACGATATGGCGATGCGCTTGCGGTTCGGGACCGATTTCCTGATGTGGTGGCGATTCCGATGATTGAGTTAGACCAGCAACTGAAGGCTGGCGATCGGGAATTCAGCGGTGAAGTGACGGGGACGTGGCCTGAATATCAGGAGGTGAGAAACTTTCGAGCGGAATATGGCCGGTTTCTCATTCAATCGGATTTGACGGAATGGAAGCGCGTTGTGGTGTTGGGTAAGGAAGTGGCTGAAAAATTGTTTGGGAGTGGGTCCCCGCTTGATCGTGAGGTGAAAATCGGCGATCAACGATTTACGGTCGTGGGGGTGATGAGGCCCAAAGGGACTGTGTATGGCACGAATTATGACGAGATGGTGTTTATCCCAGCCACCACGGCTATCCGCCGGTTTCAAGGTAAAGATACGTTGCGGCGGATTGTTGTGCATGTGCCGGACCGCGAGCAGATGGAACGTGTGACCCAGCAATTGCATTCGCTGCTGGTGCAACGGCATGATGGCGTCGATGATGTTCGCGTGCGGAATCAGGGCGACTTTTTGAATGCCATAGATCGTACTATTTGGACATTTCGCATTGTGTTGGGTGGAGTTGCGGTGGTGGCGTTGCTGGTCGGTGGGATTGGCATTATGAATATCATGCTTGTGACGGTCACTGAACGAACGAAAGAAATTGGGTTGCGCAAAGCCATTGGTGCGCGGCGTCGCGATATCATGCTCCAGTTTCTTGTGGAGTCCGTGACGATCAGTGTAATTGGMGGGTTCCTCGGTRTCCTTGCTGGGATAGGCGCGGCGTATGGGTTTGGAGGATTCGTGGCRCAATCGATGCCAGGTGGYGGRGATTGGGGCGCGGTCATTCAACCCTCWGCSATTCTYATTGCRTTTTCCTTCGCGGTTTTCGTGGGTGTGTTCTTTGGTTTGTATCCTGCMGTGAAAGCMTCGAAGCTTGATCCTGCTGAAGCGCTTCGGTATCAGTGARYCTTTTTCGTTTTGAGAAAATTAGTAGGTTGTTTTCMTCTCCTTTTTAAGGAGAGTTAGAGCCTCGGAGCCSGAGGTTGTCACCAAGAATTGGAGCGTAGTTTTCCCTCGCGAGTCTCTACCTCCCCTAACCCCTCCTTACAAAGGAGGGGGACCAGGATACGAACTATGTGCTGAGGTGCGATGAATTTCCGATTCCTCCCCTTTGTAAGGGGAGGTTAGGTGGGGTAGATTTTCGAAGTATGGTGCTTCTACTCATGAATGGTATGTATGATCTTCTAACACGAGTCTCTACCTCCCCTATCCCCTCCTTACAAAGGAGGGGGAAATAAAAAATCACGAAGAGCAGGTCTCATGGCTGGCTTTGATTCCTGTCTTGGCCACCGGCCTTTTTTATCTCCTTCCAATTGACATACAGCAAAATAGGCTTATTCAATTCTTCCCTCAATTGGCTGCGTACCTTGCACTTGGGGTTTGGTTTACGTGCAACCCAGGTGCACTGGAACGACTCGGGGTGAAACCCGATGGCATGTTTACCGGGATCAAATGGGGAGTGGTCACCGGGCTGCTATTAGGCGGTTTCAATACCTTTGTCATTCTGTGGCTCGTGCCGAGTGTTGGTGGAGACATCGAGTTTTTGAAAGAGACGCCTCATGCCAACATGCCCACCTGGGTGATGGTCCCGTGGGGAATTCTGGCTATCGCCATTGGTGTCGAACTCAATTTTCGTGGGTTTCTTCTAGGACGTTTGGAAAACGTATTGTGTCAGTGGACTCGCGGCAGTCAATTTGGGACCATGGAGGGTGGCTCTATTTTTGCCATCTTGGTCTCAGCCATGGTGTTTGCCTTTGATCCTTTTATGGTCACTACCTTTAAGCATCTGCATTGGATTGCCATATGGGATGGACTCATTTGGGGATGGCTTTGGGTGCGCTTGCGAAATTTGTATACTGTGATCCTTGCCCATGCGGTGGAAGTCGTGATTATGTATCTGAGTATCAAGGCGGCATTGACATGAGGGCACCTCTAAAAACCRTCCTTTTCCGTGAKGGCGGCGTCAGCCGCGTGCTCAAATCCTCATGTATTCGCCCATACACTCCGGTTTTCCGCGCGCGGCTTCCTTGCCCTCACAAAAMATGCCTGGTTTGTAGAGGTGCCCATTACATGCAGCAACAAAGGGTACACCGTCTTTTTCCATTAGCACTTCCGCACTATCGCATGTTTAGCATTCAATCTCTAGTGTCCTGACTTCAAAAATTCCATTACATTCCGTTCGTGGTAAAAGTTTACCCTGAATGCTCAGGACATGCTTCTTCACCATCCCGATAAATTTTGGCTATATTCTTCTGGGTGATCGTGCCATAGTACCCCATCAACTTTCGCCATTTTTAACACCCACCATCAGGCGGCAATTACTCCCATCCTATGACGATCTCCCTCGCCACCGATCCGAAAAAAAAGCTATTGTACATCATAGCATTTTTCGTCGCCCTCTATCTCATGATGGAGGTAAGCGGCCTACGATCACAGATCGCGCCTGGAGCCATTAAAGAAATATTCCTCCGACATACGGTTTTGGGGTTGTTCTTTTTTTGTCTGGCCTACAGTGTTGGCAACCTGGTGTACATACCAGGTTGGATATTTTTGGTAGGGGCCGTATTGGCCTTGGGAAAAGAATGGGGAGGAATGGCTTCTTTTCTAGCAGCACTGTGTTCCGCCTCCATAAGTTTTTTCCTCATCCGTTCGGTCGGGGGAACAGCCTTGCGTAGACTCAACAACAAATGGGGCGACCGTATTTTTTCACATTTAGATCAACGTCCCATTCTATCCGTCGCCCTTCTTCGCTTACTGTTTCAAACCCTGCCTGCCATCAACTACGCGTTGGCCCTCACCGACCTACGATTTCGGCACTATATGATTGGTACCCTTATCGGGTTACCCCTGCCCATCTTTCTGTACTGCTACTTTTTCGATTCTATTTTCCAATACATACTGAATTGAACCACGCCGGATTGCCACGAGAACTGCCGCTGCAATGATTACTGAATTTGTCATCACCTCAGGCGAAACCCGGAAACGACTCGATGTATTTCTCTGCCATCGCGAACCGGATATTTCACGTACAGGGATCCAGCGATTAATTGAGTTGGGCCGAATCCGACTGAACACCTTCGTCGTCAAACCAAGCCACATCATCAAACCAGGCGACCGCATCACCATGGATACGCCCCAACCAGAACCCTTAACCATCGATGGAGAGTCGCTGCCCCTTGATATTCTTTATGAAGACGACACGGTACTCGTCATCAATAAACCAGCAGGCATTGTCGTACACCCAACTTCCGGAAATTGGTCAGGGACCTTACTAAACGCGCTCCTTTCGCACTTTCACAACAATGGAGCAGACCAAAGCGCGACACAGGAAACACCCAAACCGGGATTGGTTCATCGATTAGACAAACATACCTCAGGAATCATGGTGATTGCCAAAACGGCCGCAGCCCATCGTTCACTCACTTCCCAGTTCGAGCAGCACACGATTACTCGGGTGTACGAAGCGTTGATTTGGGGCAGGCCCAAAGACAACACAGGAGTGATTCAGTTGCCAATCGGCCAAGATGTGAAAAACCACAAATTAATCTCACCACAAACTGATCAGCCGAAGCATGCCATCACGGAGTATCAAGTGATACGACATTTTGAGGAAACAGCATCGCAAGTACGGCTCTCCCCACGAACAGGCAGAACCCATCAACTGCGCGTACACATGGCATCAATCAATTGCCCAATCTTAGGAGATACAACCTATGGCGGAGGAAAGGTGAGCCACATAGAGGGGATTTACATTCCTCGTGTCATGCTCCACGCACGAATACTAGGCTTTCATCATCCTTCTCTAGGAACCTTCCAAGAATATTCAGCGGACTTGCCCTCTGATATGCAGCAAATTGGTCAAACATTAAAAAGCCAATCCTAAAACCGTAAAATACTGACGACTGAAACATTTCTTAACTCCCTCGCCCCTGTGGGGAGAGGGTTGGGGTGAGGGGGCATTTCGCCAAAAGGTTACAACACGAAAATAAATGACTTAACTACCAACTCGTTTAGGATGGTTTGAAATATTAKKATGKGGAKTCCCACGCARRCTCGAWTGWTCAAATCGYTGACCRTTGACATCAACCTTCCARTGCCARWAYTCSCCGTTYCCYGTTGAGGAAATTTCSGCMWGRATRCGATTRCCYCGATCCACSRYYACWGGWYKSTCRAGSGGRAARAAYGCCAACCCCCAATGAGAMCCTTTKTCGCYAGGTCCATTCGATATYCGYAACCCWGGCATCAGKTCGGCATTRAACCAACCAGCYAACCCATGRCACCGTCCSCGGCGTGARGCATARAASGAAACCTTGGTGTCAATTTCCRYRWGTTTCGTYTCRGCAAACACAATAGGTTCCACYCGKGCRGGCTCACTCAGAAARGTYCCTTCRTGCARYTTCAAAGGATGGAAGTTGTTCACGGTCGGTTCCCGGATTGGAGAGAAGTCAAACCCTTGGCAGCCATTAATCCAAAAATCGACCACATGCTCATAGAACTGTGGCATCTCAACCGGGACCAAGAATAACTCCACACTATGGGGAATCAGTTTGCCGCCTGGCTTAAGAAACCGATCACGCGCATCGGCCAGTGAACCCAAAATGCCTTCCTCGAATCCAAACGTCCCCATGGTCTCGGTCACAATCACGTCAGCTTGTTCGGGTAGCTCAACAGCAAAGGATACGTCATTGAAAAAAGTGATTTTATCTTGGAACCCATTCTTGGCAGCGACAAGTTTGGCCATCTCGATCACAACTTCGCTCTCAATGGCATACACATGTCGTGCCCCCGCACGGCACGCCAAAAACGAAAGAATGCCCGATCCGCAACCAATATCGACAACAACATCTCCTGCCCGAACAACCCTAGAAATCGCTTGGCCGTAAGAACCAGTCCGCACATCATCCACCAGCATAGACAGGTGGTAATTAATGAAATCCGTATACTTGGTCATAGACGTTCAACAACTCGTATGGTAGCCCATTGGGTTCCGGACGCAGTCACCCAAGCCTAACGCCTGCTTTGACGCGAAGGCAAGTTACACTTCTTCCTGTTCAGAGATTATTTCAGGCAACCCGGTCAGGGTTGGTTTGACGTATCGTGATAAAAATGGGGTCAGACTCGATTAAAATGTTAATTCTCCCTCAGCCATTCTTTATTTACCGACTCTTAGGTGCAGAAGCAGAAGGTATGAATCCCCTCTACTTTATGAATTTTTCTGGCGATAAGGCTACCCTAGGAAAGGCTCGAAGGATTTGACGGTCACTCGTGAGTAACGGGATTTTCAGGTCCATCGCAAGACTGACAAATTCACAATCATAGGCAGAACAGCCAGATTGCCCTGCCAACTGAAGCACCTTATAGGAAACAACCGTATATTCCCTTCCCATCATCCACTGCTCAGCTTCACTCACGATTTCCAATACATCATCAAGGTCCAAATCTTTTCGTCGCACCAACCCCATGAGCGAGCTCCGAAACGGGATCGGCGATGTCTACCCGATCGAGCACTCGGCCGGCGGAGGCGGGCCGATCGTGCCGTGGGTAGCACCGAAGCTGAGGAACTGCCGGTTGTTGTTCGACGGAATCCCGGTGCCCTCGCAGCGGGCGCGCTCCTCACCGTCGATGTAAAAGACCAGCGTTGCGCTCGCATCCCGCGTGAGCGCCACGTGATGCCACGCTCCGTCGGCAACGAAGCGATCGCCCGATACGCAGGTGCCGAAGGAAACGCACTCGTTGTTCGGATAACAGTAATTATCCTCGTTGGACGCCTCCAGCATGGCCTCCAATTCGCCCTCGCGCCCCACGTACAACTGCCAGGTGAGATTGAAGGAGTTGTTGTCTTCGCCGCGAGCAATGATCGCTGCCCGCCCGTTGGGTGGAGCCTGGAGACGAATTTTTGCGACGGCGGTGAAGACCTCGGTGGGCTCCGAACGAACTCCGTGCTCCGGTGGGAATACCGTCCGGGATCGAC
>LXTH01000052.1 GCA_001643555.1 Nitrospirae bacterium SPGG5
GTCAATCATCTGATGAGTCAAAAAACAGAACTAGGTCAATTAGCATTCTAAGAATTAATCAGTGAGGGCAGTGAAATACTTAAAATTCTGAATTGGGCTTCATTGCATACGAGCGACCTGAGAGAAGTATTCCACGAAAGCCCGCATGCCGCCTGACGCTTGGCCCCAATCGAAGAATTCATTCGGTGCATGATAGCCATGCTCGGGGAGGCTGAGACCCATAAACAGAATCGGCACCTTCCAAGCTCGCTCCATGAGTGACACCGCGCCAATCGACCCACCTTCCCGAATAAAGGACGGCGTTTTTCCAAACCCAACCTCTACAGCTTTACACAAGGCGTCCGCATAGGGACCGCCGGTCACGCCTTGAAACGGCTCAAGTTGCCCATCACATTCCAGACGAATATCGGGGTTATGTTTTTTCAGAAATACTTTGAGTTGGGAAAATATTTTTTGAGGATCTTGATTCGGCACAAGCCGCATGCTGACTTTGAGCTGGCCCGAAGGCGGCACCACGGTTTTGACACCATGCCCTTGATACCCCCCCACTAACCCATGCACTTCAAATGTGGGCGAGGCCCAAATCCGTTTAATGAGTTTCGCGCGATCTTCAGTCCGAATGGCACGAAACCCAAACGCCTTTTTAAACCGGCTCACCTCAAACCCGGACGACAAAAATTCTTTCATCTCTTTGGATGAAGGCGGGACCACGTCATCATAAAATCCAGGAATTTTCACTCGCCCCGTTCGAGCATCCGCGCAGGCATGAGCTGCATCACATAACTCAGCCAAGGGATTGCGCGCGCCTCCCCCCGTTAATCCTGAATGCACATCCGTGGTCCCCGTTCGCAAGGACAATTGAGCAGAGAGTAATCCGCGAAGCCCGGTGGGAATAGCTGGCTTTTGTCGGGAGACCCAAATCGTATCTGAAATCAATACGGAGTCAGGTCGAGCTACAAGTTTTTTCTGATCCAAGACATCTTGAAAGTTGGGACTCCCAATTTCCTCTTCCAGCTCCCATAAAAACTGAATGTTTAAGGGCACCCCCTGCTGAACCGCATAGTTAGCCGCTAGAAGTGCAGTCAGCGCCGGACCTTTATCATCCGTCGTCCCTCGCCCACGGTATCGATTGCCTTCCTTGCGAAACTGAAAGGGTTCCTGTCGCCACTCAGGTTCTTGCGCCGGCTGCACATCCAAATGGTTATAAATCGTCAGAGTCGGATACTGCTTGCCTACCTGCCAGCCACCTGACACAGCCGGGTAGCCACGTGTTTTGATGATGCGAGCCTTTGCCCCAAAACTTTCGAGATATTCCTTTCCCAATTTCGCCGCTCGATGAATATCTCTCACCCGATCAGGATCAGAACTGATCGACGGCGTTTCCACCATCTGCGCTAACAGATCTTCAAATTGAGGCCGGACCGATCGAATATAGGATTCCAATTGGTTGTTCCGTTTTGTCATGGTGTACCTTTGCGAAAAACGAATGCTGACCAGGAGCCTTGCCGAGAGTGACGATCGTCACGAGGATGGGTTGGAACAGGCACCTAGCCAAAATAGAATGGGACTGGAGAAAAGCACAGGACAAACATAGCCATCGCCAACCACCCCACCCACACTCGACCCCGACCTAACTCTGTAGCCGGATCCCTGACTGGTGGATGCGAAATCCCCACTAAACCCGTCAACCCTGCCCACAGAAGCCACCCGGGCCAGCCCCAAATTCCCAACGCCACTAAAATGGGGAGAATGGCAAACGCTAGTGTTCGTTGCCGTTTACCGAACAGGGCAAAGGCCACATGGCCCCCATCAAGCTGACCAACGGGAATCAAGTTTATCGCAGTCACAAAGAGCCCGAACCAGGCGGCAAACCCGACTGGGTGCAACACAATATCGTAGGTATCGGGAATGGGACCAAATATGATCCAAGCAAAAAACTGAAGAAGCAGAGGCTCTCCCAACTGCAGACCATACGACCCGAGCTTCGGCACAACGGTGGACATCGACAAACCAATGATGACGAGTGGGTTACACTTGGATTTGTAGAAGGTCACGGAAATTCAAACTCACCAAAAAATTATTCTTTTACCGATGAAGAAATTTCTTACGGAGTATATGCATACAGATTAAAACACATGATACTCCCATTCTGGCGACCATTCATTTTTTCCCGACGAATCGTCTTCTCTCGGATCGCGTTCTAACCGATTATCTGGTCCAGCGGGGGGTCGAGCAGGGGGAAGTTTGAAATCGTCCATAAAAGTAATGGGACTTAGCCGAGCAGATTATGTTCCAAACGGATTATTCACAATCTCTTCCTTAACGGTCGTCGCGGGGCCATGACCGGGAAGTAACACCGTCTCGTTGGGAAGTTGCAGCACGCGCTCACGCACGGATTGCAAATGATCGGGATACAGTGARAAGGGATTCGATCGTCCAATCGAACCGGCAAAGAGCGTATCACCAACAAAACAYAATTYATCATCACCAATAACCACGCGAAAACAAAAACCGCCAGGAGTATGACCAGGTGTCGCAAGACAACTGAYCGTCAGATTCCCCRMARAAATTTTCTGGCCGTCATGGGACACCACCAGATGAYCCTGATCTGGTTTCCAAGGCAGCAAAGRATAATCKCCATTTCCCAGATACACGGGAACGGGCCATTTCTTCAATATTCGATCTAACCCTCCGGCATGATCGGTATGCCCGTGTGTCAAACACACGCCAACCAGCTTGAGGCCTCGGKTGGCGATTTCCGATAGCATGGYTTCAGCATTGTAGGCCGTATCGATAAAGACCGCGTCCTTAGTTYTGGRATCAAAMACCACATAGCCTTTGACTTCATAGCCACCRATRTMCCCACGGACSGTCACGACCRCGGTCYCCACCCAAKCYGGCGAAGGAGTCGGTTCCCATTGCTCTATGGCGACAGCGTGTAAGGCCGCAGTTTTCAAAGACAACGCCTTGGCACAAGACTCCACTTCTTCTACAGAAGGCGCACGCGCACCTTTTTCAAGGCTTTCTATATCTTTGAGGGACAAGCTCGTATGTTGAGTCACATGTTCGAGGGATTGCCCAAGTCCTAACCTGGCTTTTTTGACAATGTCACAAAATTCGTCTTCAAGCGGCACGGCTTTTCCTTTTTACTACTCAGGTATTTAGGCTGAAGGCTAAAGACTGAAGGCTATCACTCATAATGCCTGACGTTTTGTATGACCACGCATGATTACCCCCAACCTTCGGCCTTCAGTCTATCCACCTGAGGAGTTACCCTGTTGAAATAAAAGATCCCGCCACGCCTGCACCATCACCGGGTCAATATCGATCAAGACGACCGATTGTAAAATTTCAGGATTGAATTGTTGAATCTCTTGAATCATCTCACGCGCGGCTTCCTGAGGGGAGACTTTTCCGACACCAGTGCCCAAACCGGGAATGGCCAGGGATTGAAAACCTTGTTCATCAGCCAAAACTAACGCGGCCCGAGTGGCAGCCCCTATATTGTATGGAGGAATCCGCATAGCTGGTTCCGACATGGTCGGGGCATGAATGATACCTCGGAATTTCGTTCGCCCACCGGAGGTGAGCACAGCCATTCCCACAGGAATGGGGGCCTGCTTTCGAGCCTCTTCCTCAACCTGAAAGCCGGCAACGCGACGAATGACTCCCGCCACGCCCCCTCCCATGAGTCCGTGACTATTCGCTGCATTCACAATCACCTGCGTATCGACATCCAGGAGACTGCCTTGCTCCACGGTGATCGTTAATGCTCTAGGGGCCTCACTCCCCATCAAAACACCACCTCTGTCAACCCGATAAGAGCCACAAAAAAAGGCTCATGGTCCTCACCTTACCATGAGCCTTCAATTCTCGCTACTCTTCGCAGATTGCAAATATGTTAGGAGTACCCTCCTACCAAAACAGGATAGAAACAGCCTGATTCAGCCGGTTAACCGCTTGGCGAGTGAAGAAAAATTCCACAAAAACGATCCGCTCGCCTCGACCGGTTCTAACCATCTCGTTTGAAAGGAAGGTGTCACCTCTTCCGGAGGCACAGCGGGACTCATGAGATACCCTTGAATGGCATCACATTCGCGTTCACGCAAAAAGTCCAACTGGGCTTGCGTTTCGACCCCTTCTGCCGTGACTTTCATGTGCAACCCGTGTGCTAAGGCAATCATCCCACTGGCAATGGCCGAATCCCCTTCATTGGAAGGAATATCGCCGACAAAGGAACGGTCAATTTTCAGCGTGTCGATCGGAAAACACTTTAAATAACTGAGCGAGGAATAGCCTGTTCCGAAATCGTCAATGGAAATTTTAATGCCCAAGGCTTTGAGGTCTTTCAACCGGTTCGTCGATGCGCCATTGCTTTCAAACAGAAGACTTTCGGTCAGTTCGAGCTCCAGAAATTGAGGATCGAGGTTACTCTCGGCGAGGATGCTTTCCACGGTACGGACAAACGATTTTTGCCGGAATTGTCTGGCTGATAAATTAACACTGACACTCGATAAAGGATTCCCCGCTTCCTGCCACTCTTTATTTTGCCGACATGCCGTAGCCAGCACCCATTCGCCCATCGGCACGATCATGCCATTTTCCTCTGCCAGGGGAATGAATTCCAAAGGATGAATGAGCCCACGTTCGGGATGACACCACCGCAACAACGCTTCCAGCGAAATAACTCGCCCACTTTTCAGATCAATCAGCGGCTGATAGTGCAGCAGAAATTCTTCACGGTCGAGCGCATGACGCAAATTTGTTTCCATGGCCAAATGTTTCGAAGCCTTGCTGTTTGATTCCATCGTGGTGGTATAAAACCGATAGGTATTTCGGCCTTGACGCTTGGCCCGATACATGGCCATATCCGCATTTTTAATGAGCGTGTCAGAATCTTTCCCATATTGGGGATGAATAGCAATGCCGATACTTGGCGTCACAAAGAGTTCCTGATCCTGAACCATAATGGGCTGTGCCACAATTTGGAGCAGTTCTTGCGCCACATTCGTGGCGTCTTGCACGGTCCCAATGCCTTCGAGAATGACGGTAAATTCATCACCTCCCAACCTGGCAACCGTATCGCTTTTCCGCATGCGGGAACGGAGACGCTCCGCCACAACTTTTAAGACCTGATCGCCGCCGTCATGGCCCAATGAGTCATTAATAATCTTGAACCGGTCCAGGTCAAGAAACATGAGCGCCACATGTTTTCCGTTGCGTTCGGCGCGAGCCAGGGCCAGAGCCAGAAGTTCCTTAAAAAGACTTCGATTTGCCAAACCTGTCAGCGAATCATATTGGGCCAAAAATGCCATTCGCTCGTCCGTTCGTTTACGTTCAATCGCATAACGAATCGACCGTTCTAACAATGTCGAATTGATCTGGTCTTTGACCAATGAGTCCGCAGCCCCGACCTTGATGGCTTCGGTATCAACCCCGTAATCAGCTTGATCCGTGAGCATGATCAACGGGGCCTTACATCCGTTGTACATGGCCTCTCGAATTAAATCGATGCCCGATCGTTCGCCCAACTCGTAATCCAACAAATACACATCATGCGCATTCCGTCGAATCGCCTCCAGTGCGTCCTCATAACCCGACACCCATTCCAGGACAAACTGCTGATCTCGAGCATCTGATAATAAATTTTTTGTGGAAAGGCAGTCTTCTTCTCGCGGATTCACAAGAAGCACTCGCACTGGGCTGCTCTCCATATCAGCCCCCTTAATCCGTTGGCTCACGACAGACCCCCCAAAACACCCGCTGGTCTCCTGAAGTCGGTTTTTGATAATCATTGCCCAGACCACGAATGGGCAACATTTTCTGTACTGTCCATTATGGTGAGCAAGATCGATACCGAAGTAGCCTGCCTTCACTTCAACCATGACCAAGAAATTTTTCCATGTTTAACCTATTGAATACATAGCCCATTTTCTTCCTGTTGATGACCTGACGTGAGGCATGTTTTTCCTACTTCCACATCAAAATTCTGACATGTCGGAAATTTTGACACTATCTGTCACATTCCCATAGACCAAAAACTGGTGAAAAGCGGAAAATTGAGAAGGGAAGGCTGCAC
>LXTH01000018.1 GCA_001643555.1 Nitrospirae bacterium SPGG5
ATCCTCGGCTGCTTCCATGAGGGCTTCGGCATGCGTGGGATGCGCATGGATCATCTCAGCCATCTGGGTGGCCGTGGCATTCATTTGCATGGCCATGGCGGCTTCGTGGATGAGATCGGCGGCATGCGCTCCCACCAAATGCGCCCCAAGGATGGCGTCTGTTTCAGGATGGGCCACCACTTTGGCAAACCCCACGGTATCCCCAACGGCGTGGCTTTTGCCTAAACCGACATATCGAAACCGCCCCACCTTTGGTTCAATCCCCTGTTCTCGGACCTCCTGTTCGGTAAGACCCACCCGGCCAATTTCCGGAAGCGTAAAGATTCCCGCAGGAATGACATTATAGTTGATGGTTTGTTCATGGCCTACAATATTTTCTACGGCGACTTTCCCTTGGGCTGAAGCCACATGGGCCAACATGGCTTTTCCGACAACATCTCCGATCGCATACACACCGGACACGTTGGTTTCTAACCGATCGTTGACAGTGATCTCACCTCTCTCTCCCAACATGACGCCAACTTTTTCTAAACCTAATCCCGTGGTGTTGAACCGGCGCCCGACCGACACGAGAATCATATCGGTTTCCAGTGACGTTCCGTTTTCCAGCGTGACCGTCGTGGCAGTATCACATCGTGTGACCTTGTCCACTTTCGTACCAGTGTAAAACTGAACTTTGCGTTTTTTGAGTTCTCGTTCAATGAGTGCAGAGACCTCTTCATCTTCCAGTGGCAGAAGTCGCGGCATCATTTCAACGATCGTGACTTTCGAGCCAAGCCCGGCATAGAGTGACGCAAACTCACACCCCTCCACACCCCCACCCACGATCAGGAACCTTTCGGGAACACGGTTAATCTCCAATGCCTCTTTGCTGGTGATAACCATTGTTCCGTCTACTGGAAACAGAGGAAGATTTGGCCACGACGAGCCTGTGGCAAGGATAATGGCGTCCGCCTGAATTGATTCAGAAGTACCATCGGCTTTTTGAACATTCACTGTTTGTTCGTTGTGTAGTACGCCTGTCCCTTCAATATGGGTCACGCCCCAGACCTTGAGAAGCGTGGCAATGCCTTTGACCAAACCCGTGACTACACGATTTTTTCGCGCGACCATTTGTATGGGATTGAAAGTCATCGGCCCCGCAAGGGAAAGCCCTAAGTCCTCAGCCTTGTTAAGTTTCTCACCAAGGTCGATGACCGACAACAGCGCCTTGCTGGGGATACAGCCCCAATTCAGACAGACCCCACCTAAGGCTTGATTCTCGATAATCGTCACCCGAGCCCCTAACTGAGCCGCGCGAATGGCCGCGACGTAGCCACCTGGGCCGGCGCCGACAATCACGATATGTTTGGATTGAGCCATTAGGACCTGAGAGAAAATAACTTGGACATATCGCGCCAAGATTTGGGTCGGATTTGGACGGAACGATTGAGAAAAACCCGAGACATAGCACAACTGTGTTGAAGGTGTGTCGATTGAGGCCCGTTCAAAGACGGCCCGAAGATTGGATGCGAGAGGTCCAAGTTATTGTCTCTCAGGTCCTTAGCTCTGTGAGGAAAGAAATTCTTCGTACTGTGCGGCAGTCATGAGACCGTCAACTTCGGCAGGTTTCGACAACTCTATCACGGCAATCCACCCTTGGCCGTAAGGTTCTTTATTGAGGTATTCCGGATGGTCTCCCAACTCGGTGTTCACGTTCACGATTTTCCCGCTCACAGGAGAGTAGACACTAGACGTCGCTTTAGTGGACTCGACTTCGCCAATTTCTTGATCCTGCTCAATGGCGGCGTCTACCTGGGGCAATTCCACAAAGACCACATCGCCCAAGGCCTCCTGGGCAAAATCACTGATCCCGATAGTGACCGTGTGGCCATCTTGTCGAACCCACTCATGCTCTTTGTGATATCGCAAATCCTCAGGAATCATTCGACTCTCCTTTTTCTCTATTCAGAAAATTCACGCCCTGATTTTCTAAAGAAGGGGGTAGGGATTGTCAAGGACCCGGGGAGATTTCCATAATTTCTCCAACACCTTCTGGCCAATCCATCGGTTCAGCTTCACCGTGGTTCAAAACGGAACCAAGATCAGAGTGGGCTCGTTGCTCTGGCCGGATCACCCACACTTTTTGAGGATCTTCTAAATAATCAACCATCCGTTGAATCACATCCTGTTGGAACATCCGAGGGTTCGACTGAGACCAACGACGTGATGGTGTCTGAAAACCTGGGTGCGAAAGATCCGGGAAACGAACCACAAAAAAATCAAAGGGTGCCTGAGCCATTTCTACCCAATCTTCACTAAAGTGTGCCAAGGCATACACGGGGTCATGAATACTCTCTGGATGAATTTCTACACCAAATTGAAGGTGAGGAAATTGCACCCGAATGGTGTGCACTAATTCATTCATCACGCGAAGACGCTCACGCGATTTCCACCCAGCCCATTTCCAAAACATATCCGGATACGTGGGCATGGGCCTGTCCCGAATATCTTCTGCTTCGCGTTGAGACGTACGCACCGGCTTGCCACGCAGAAACAGTGTGGCCGGATTGAGTGTGATGTCGAACGCACKTTCAAACTTCTTGACGGCAATAGGGCTTAATCCATCGCGTAATCCCAAAGGCACMTCTYCCTGAAACACAATCCCCGCAATCTTGGATTGACTCAGYTTCGATAACATGTCTTGCAACGYGGTTTGATATCCCGRCGAAAACAACGAAAAGTATGGGGAGATACCCACTCGTTGTGACCGTGGATCAAATGACCAATCATGCAATTGGGGTATCTCCCCCACAGACTCCGGTGCAAACAATCCTAAGCAGGGAAGCGATACACCAAGGTACACGGCTTCTCCCGCATGAAAGGCGGCTTCAATCACCGTGTCCAGGTCTTGCCCAAGTTCGTTTTGCCAGTTCTGGCCCTCGCTCTCAGGCCCATCGGAATGTGGAATAGATGGACTGTGAACCGGACATCCCAAATCAACCAGTAACACCGCACCCTTCCGTAAGCGAGTGTGGGCAATACGTGGGGACGCCTCTGTCTCCAGGGGCAGGTATTGAAATTTAACGGAAAGCCCTTTGATGTGTGAAGACACCGGATCGAGCCCAAGAACCTCTATAAGATTTTGTGCCCGAAACCTAGCCTCTTGGCGATACAGGTGCCTTTTCGAAGACTGCGCTAATCTCTGGAAACGGGCTAACGCCAACCTGAGATTGCCCGATTGTTGATACGAGCGCGCAAGCCACCATTGGGCTTCCAGGGCCAGTGTCGATTTGCGATGGTTGTTCACAAAACGATTGAACAACAATACGGCCTCGGGATAGTCCGCTCGAATAAACGCGAGTTTCGCATCCTGAAGCAATCGCTCCTCGGCTTGAGCGCGCAACTCCTGCAACTCGACTTCCGGTGAGGGAGACTTGAAACAGCCTGAAAGAAACACGGTGAGGGAAAGGACCGTAATAAGAAATTTACTTTGGGCCGAAGAAAGCATGAGATTGGTCAAATGTTGCCTGAAGGCCGTCCTTGAGGGATAAGATTATTCAGACAGCACAAGAATCATAGAATAGTGATCGTTTGGGTTACTTCAACTCAGGGAAGAAGTACCCCATTTCAAACTGCGCGGTTTCCGTGGCATCAGAGCCATGAACCGCATTGGCTTCAATAGAAGCCCCATAGACTGCTCGAATGGTGCCAGCCTCGGCTTTTTTCGGATCGGTTGCGCCCATTAAATCGCGATTCTTCGTAATGGCATTATCCCCTTCAAGCACTAACACGACAACAGGGCCTGAAGCCATATATGTGCATAAGTCATGAAAGAACGGACGTTCACGATGCACCGCATAAAACCCTTCTGCATCTTCCTTTGACAACTTCGTCATTTTCATAGCGATGGGGTGAAGCCCCGCGCCTTCATATCGTTGAATAATATCGCCGATTGCATGTTTGGCCATGGCATCCGGTTTAATAATCGCTACCGTTCTTTCGCTCATGCCTGACAACCCTTTCTCGATGAGTAAATTCCCACCGAAATTCGATGGAGAGAGGTGACACCTCACATGAGGCGTGGACCCATTTTTACCATAACCGCTGACTTAGACCAACTGTTTCTCCTGATACAGAAACACCACTCCCGCGGGCTCAATTTTGAGGGAAGACCCGGCTAGAGATTCTGGACGGCATAGATCCGCCCTACTGAGATCCACCACTTGGATCGCCCGACCCATCCCAGTCAGCTCATGTATAGCCAGGTCGCCTGCATGCTCCCAATCCCTGTTGAGCACGATCCAGCCTGTTTGTCCCGGAGCATATTCCGATTCCCGCGAGAGAACGAGCAAGGAAGGATGGCCCACATCCACCCGATTCAAGGTCCCCTCACCTTGCAACAGCGGGGTGTTCAATTTGGTTTCATTCACGGCCCGGACAAATTGCTGTACATCCATGGTCCTCGCTTCCCAATCCGAAGGTTGCGTGTCGACGACATGAAGTCGTTTTTGAAAACCAAACTCATAGCCAATAGGCATCATCACCCCAGCGGAAAATGTCGAGGCAAAGGCATACCGTTGACGCTGGATCATTTCCAACCCGTTGGTGTCATGAGCGAGACGATCGGTGTCATGGGTTTCGGGAAATGATATCGACGGCACATCTTCAAATTCTCGATGTTGGTCAAGGCACCAGGCATCCTGAAAGTTCCACCATTTTGAACTATTACAAAAAAAATGAAACCCTGCGGCTCGCAAAGCTCGCGTTTCGTCAACGGTACAGCCTAAATTCTCGGCCCAGAACACCGAATTGGGATTGACCTTACATGCTTCGTGGATCAACACACGCCACAATTCCGCAGGAACTTGATAAGCCGCGTCACATCGAAACCCGTGAAACCCCAGATCAAGATACCGAAGAACGAGGTCAGTCCAAAATTGCCATAGCCCCGCTGGATCGCTGGAACTCCCATTATCGACAATGGCCAAATCTCCCCACACGGTTGTCAGGCTGGGATCATTAGGATCGACTACACAGGGATTCTGCACATGGCCATCGGAATCCCATTGAAACCAAGCCGGATGTTCATGAATGAGTGGCGAATCAATCGCAGTATGGTTGATGACCAGATCTACCATCGGATGAAGCCCAAGGTCTCCCATTTCCCGAAGTACCGGTTTCAATACATCCAATGCCTGGCTTTGAGAAGCAGGTGGAACAAAAATCGGATTGAGTCGCCCATACTCCTTTGTGGAGTACAGGCTTCCCGAAAAACCCGGATAGGTGACGGGGTTGATGTAAATCCAATTGAAACCCATCGATGCCGCTCGTGTCGCATGGGAAACCCAGTGGTCACACGAACCTGCCAAGCGAGGGAATAGATTATAAATGAGAGGCGTACGGAGGTAGTCCAAGGATTTTTGGAAATTAGCAGGATCGCTCTTCAGGTCTGGTATCCGTGCCAGGCCCTGCCGTGACTTCGATAAGACCGACATTTTTGACATTCGCACATAAATCGCCAAGCCCCGGAGTCACCAGCCGAAACGGGCCGCCTTTGTCGGAAGGCAAGGACTCCCCGTCCAATTGATACACCACAATACCGTAGTTTTTGGCTTGGTCAAGAGTCAGACTGGCTGAGTATTGACCATCGTGAGAAAAAAACGTCACATGATCGGCATTCGACTCGAAGGTCGCCAATTCCAGAAGCCCAGCAACTTTCACGCCTTTACCTCGCATGCTCGGCATCAACGTGCCAATATCCTCAACATGAAACTCAGTCGGAAGATGAGCCAAGGTTGACCCATCTACACTTAAGGGTTTCACCCCAGTACCAACTAGCTCAAAAGTCACATGTTGCGGATTTGTTGACTTCGTCATGAGAATAGATAACTATATGATTTCTTGATGAAATTATTGGATCTTGTCACAATCAATAAGCACGTGAAACCCTAAAGGCTCCTCCACCATTTAGGTCCCGTGATGGCTACCGATAGAACAAATGGGGACCCATCATTCCACAACGCATCCGAACAGTGTAGAGAATGAACACCATCACGA
>LXTH01000122.1 GCA_001643555.1 Nitrospirae bacterium SPGG5
CCTCTACCGCTGTATTCCCAATCACAGTTTTGTGTGACCTGTCATGAAAATTTGCCTGGCTTTGAAAAACTTCCGGATTTACTGGGACCCTGGCAGGAATCCAAAACGCAAAAGAGTGGAAAAAATTGCCAGTCCTGTCACATGCCGGAGGCCTTTGGTGAATCTGCGAACGGAGAACGGAATCGAAAAATCGCCAACCATAGTTTCCCTGGGCGATTCGGAAAAGTTCGAGCCGATGCGGTGAAGCTGGACGTCGTGACCGAAGTCAAAGGGATGGAATCGAAAGTCACGGTCACCATTCAAAGTTTGGTGCCCCACAACCTGCCCTTGCCGCATCCTGGATGGTCTCGGGTTGTAGTCGACTTGACGATCCTCGGTAAAAATTTGCGAGAAACGTTCAATGAACAGCGATACTACGAACGCGTGTTTGGTGACAAAAATGGAAAAGCCACGATCTTTGATTTTGAAGCCGTTAAGGTATTGGAGGAAAACGTTCTGAAGCCTGAGGAAAAACGGGTTGAAATCTTTACCTTCCCCACGCCCAAAGACGCGCCATCCATGGATGTCATCGTGACCATGACCTATGCGCCTATTCATGGGCCCGAAGCATTTATCAAAGAAGTCGAACAACGCGCTTCTTTAGGGAGAAAAGATCGGGCCTTCAAGCCTGTGCAAATTACTCGATTTAAGGAAAACGTGAAGCTGAAGGCCAAAAAATAAATCAGTACAAAATGTTATGAGAGGGCGGGAAGGCTAACAGTCTTCTCGCCTTTTTTTTAAGTATGTTGAATCTTGCTATTCCCTAACGCTCTGCGTGGGGGTGAYWAYTCARATNCCCCCTTTGGAAAAGGGGGTTAGGGGGATTTTCAAATTATCRACAACWGCCTYTCTTTCACYCAAGGAAAGCTCAAAGCTCTTTCTAACAAGTCACCGCGCCTTTTGAGGCRGAYGATACSGTCTTGGCATATTTAGCCAACACGCCGCTCGTATAATTAGGAGGAGGGGCTGTCCATTGCTGGAGGCGGGTATTCATTTCCTCTTGCGTGATATCCACATCCAAGCGACGGGATGGGATATCCATGGTGATCCTATCCCCGGTTCGCACGGCGGCGATTGGGCCGCCTTTGCTGGCTTCGGGAGCCACATGTCCAGCCATCAATCCGTGAGTAGCGCCGGAGAATCGGCCGTCCGTTAGGAGCGCAACCGTTTCCCCAAGCCCTGCCCCAACAATCGCACTGGTTACACCCAGCATTTCTCGCATGCCGGGTCCACCTTGCGGGCCTTCATAACGAATAACCACCACATCGCCATCCACAATGCCGCCTTTTTGTACGGCGGCAAATGCGTCTTCTTCGCAGTCAAAGACTTTAGCTGGTCCGGTGTGGGTCAGTTTTTTATGTCCCGCGACTTTCACCACGCATCCTTCAGGTGCCAAATTTCCATGCAAGATCACCAATCCGCCAGTTGTCTTGATCGGTTCTTCCACACGATAGAGTACCTGTTGCCCAGAGGTCTCTGATGCCGTCTCGGCTTCTTCCTTGAGCGTGCGTCCCGTGACGGTAATGCACTCGCCCTTGAGCAGACCTGCATCAATCAATCGTTTGGCTACCAGGCGGGTGCCCCCCGCTTGATACAGATCAGCGGCCATGTACCGCCCACTGGGTTTTAAATCGGCGATAAGTGGAATCCTCTGGTTAATGGTATCGAAGTCATCCATATTCAGTTCTACCCCAATTTCATGCGCGAGCGCTAGGAAATGGAGCACGGCGTTGGTGGAGCCACCCGTAGAGGCGACGGCAGCAATGGCATTTTCCAAGGCATCTCGCGTGATAATTTGCTTGGGCCGCAGGTCGCGTTTGAGCAGGTCAATAATCAAATGTCCACATTGAGTAGAGACCGATTCCTTTTTGGGATCCAAGGCCGGGACGCCATTAAATCCCATAGGAGAAATGCCCAAAAATTCAAATGCAATGGACATGGTGTTGGCCGTAAACTGGCCACCGCATGACCCGGCTCCCGGACAGGCGTGGSTTTCCAGATCGTGCAGYTCCGCGTCAGACATTTTGCCGCGAGCATGRGCCCCAACCGCCTCRAAYACTTCCTGAATCGAGACATCGCGACCTTGGAATTTYCCCGGCATGATCGAACCACCGTAKAGCATGAGYGARGGRAGATTCAGKCGKGCTAAWGCCATYACGGTGCCGGGAATGGTCTTATCGCATCCGGATAACGCCACCACGGCATCAAACAAGTGCCCACGAACCACCAATTCAATCGAGTCRGCKAYSACCTCACGGCTGAYCAACGAGGYTTTCATGCCYTCYGTRCCCATGCTGATGCCGTCGGAGACCACCACSGTGTTAAACTCGATGGGCACGCCACCGGCCTCACGAATGCCTTCTTTGACCTTTTGCGCAATTTCACGTAGGTGATAATTGCAAGGCGTGATTTCGGACCACGTGTTGGCCACCGCCACCAAGGGTTTGGAAAAATCCTCATCCCGGAGCCCTACGGCTCGCAACATGGCCCGAGCCGGAGCCCGCCCGGGACCTTCGGTTAAATCGCGACTTTTGTGCTTGAGATCTAAAGCCATAACAGTCCTCCAACTATCGTATTTTATCGTCTAATGTGTTGCTGCACAGGAAGAACGAATGTGGCATAGTCGATGGGTTTCGGTCAATTTTGGGGTGGTCCCAGGTTGGGAGCGAACGAATTATCTGGACCCAATTCTCCAACAAGAGTATTTCTGGAAATTTATGAATAGTTACAGTACCATTCGTCACGCATCATATAAGGGAAACACGCCCGCAACGAGATCATCGTTTATCAACAAAGGGTGCCGCCAACATGAAAAAATATGCCAACAAATCCGTCCTTGTCGCCGAAGATCACCCGGATGGGCGAAGGCTTGTCGTGCTACTCCTTGATAAATTAGGTATCACCAATGTGGTGGCTGTGGTCAATGGCCAGGAGGCACAAGAGCAACTACAAGGGCAAGCCTTTGATCTGCTATTAGCGGATTGGCACATGCCGGAGATGGATGGGATTGAGTTACTCAAATCCGTCAAGGCCGATTCCTCGCTGAGGTCCATGAAGGTTCTTATGGTCACAGCCGATGACGATCACAAACATATCCGGGAAGCGATCCTGGCAGGGGCCGACGGGTACTTGGTCAAACCGGTAACACAAGAGCGGTTGCAACAGAAGCTAGAGGATATTTTTAAGGATGATGGGAGTTGATTTTTTGAAGTCCTTTTGTTTCGGCAAAATGACCAAAATCAATTGCGCCTGAGGTGCGGAAAGGGAACAGCTATTTACATTTTTTTTGAATGGTACTTGAAGTTGAGATGCTTACTACACGTGGGCTTTGGCCTTGGTCATCATTTTGCAGTAGGTGCAGACTTCCATGGAGGTGGGCTGGCCGCAGGTTTGGTACGGAGTGAGGCGTTGTTGATCGTGTGAGGTGATGCTGCCGGTGCTGGCTTGCTCTTTGGCTTGCTTGTCGAGAAATTTCAAATAAAACGATTGCTTGGTTCCCGGCGATTCGGTTTCTAATCGATTGAGCACGTCCTTGTACACCAACATCTTGGAGCCCTTGGCCATAGGGCATTCATCCACGATGTAGGAAATCTTATTGATGACGGCGTAGGCTGCCATCTCCCGCTCGGTTAACCGATACAAGGGTTTGACTTTTTTGGCGAATCCCTCCACTGATGCCGGAAGCGTCGGAGATTGCTTATCCAAAAATTCCGTCTGCCAGCGCAAGACATTTCCCAACAGTCTGGCGGCCTCGTCATCCAAATTATGTCCGGTGGCCATGACATCATAATCTTTTTCAAGGGCCGTTCGATTAAAATGATATCGCTTCATCGTGCCGCAGGTTGAGCATGTGGGGCGATGCATCATCGTTGCCAAYTCCTTCACGCCAGCTCCTTCGTTTTCCGCCAGGGTATGGATGTGAAGCGTTGCTCCTCGTGGTTGGGCAACGGTTTCGTGGAAATGGTCGACCTTGTGCCGAGACTGAACGGAATAATTYCCGATGCCYAAATCAAGGTACAGSGCRTCGGCAYGGTAGCCTARTTTCAACAAGATCGCCCAGAGGGCCAGACTATCTTTGCCTCCGGAGACCGC
The DNA here is from genome assembly GCA_001643555.1 of Nitrospirae bacterium SPGG5. The sequence continues at coordinate 4,132 of LXTH01000122.1, forward strand.
CACCAGAATGCGGTCCTCAGGAGTAAACATCTTTTGGCTTTTTATGGCTTTGGCAACTTGGGAGTGGACAAATTCCGTAAAGCAGTCCTTGCAAAACGAAATATTATGCTGAGGYAATTTGATGGCRGCACGTTGGGGACATTTCTTGCAGCGCATGGGAATGGGTTAGCCTCCTGAARTGACTGATCGAATTTCAATGGAGTCGGAATCGTTCAAGACTTCGTCCTCAGTGACGAGGTCGTCGCCACGGATCACAAGGTAGGCTTCRGGRGTGAGTTGCAATTGCTGGAGCAATTGTCGAACWMGCGTRGGYCCTGGAATRTCGAGATCYKTTGGGGGATGAGTGAGGTGGACTTTCATANATTCTGGWSCATCATAAGACGGCGSGTGCTGAGTTTGCAATKGTCACCANGGTWTGGMAAGTCATTGATATACAGGGGATATACGGGGGCAGGTTCAAAAAATATGCCTTCCAGTGGGTTTTCCCCATCATTAGCCGAAAAGCCCTGAAAACCTTCCAGAGGTAAAATAGCCACTTAAAGCAGGCTAAAGGGCCTAATCGGGCGAATTCTTAACTAATTTTCTCAGTAGGATCGTATGTTTTTTTAATTTTCAGTATAGAAAAACCGATAAAAATGATAGGATTTTACGTAAAGATCAGGAACGAGTACTGTATGCCAGAACCGATTTTGGTATTGTGCTTTGGCGTTCAATGGGGTGTGCACAACATTGTGAGCCCAGAGCTTCTATAAAATTCCATCATCTGGTTTCTTGCAGGAAGGACGAGACCGTGGCTGATCAAATTTCTATTGAGCAATTAAGTATCAATACCATTCGAACCTTGGCAATGGACGCGGTGCAAGCCGCCAAATCCGGCCATCCGGGAACGCCTATGGCCATGGCGCCTGTGACTTATTGCCTCTGGAATCAATTTCTTCAATTTGATCCTGATGATCCTATTTGGCCCAACCGCGAYCGMTTYGTSCTTTCMATCGGSCATGCCTCAATGTTGCTGTATTCGCTTCTGCACCTTGCTGGGGTCAAAGCGGTCAATCCGAAGTATGAAACTCTTGGGCAGTTGTCCGTTACGCTGGAGGACATTAAAAACTTTCGCCAACTCGGGAGTAAATGTCCAGGCCACCCGGAGTACCGGTGGACTTCAGGAGTGGAGACGACCACCGGCCCCTTAGGCCAAGGAGTCGCCACCAGTGTCGGCATGGCGATGGCGGGAAAATGGATGGCTCAATACTTCAATCGCCCGGACTTTGAACTGTTCAATTACGACGTGTACGCCCTGTGCGGGGACGGGTGCCTTATGGAAGGCATTTCCTCTGAGGCTGCGTCTCTGGCAGGCCACCTTAAATTAGCCAACCTCTGCTGGGTGTATGATAACAATCGGATTACCATTGAGGGGAATACCGAATTGGCTTTTAGTGACGATGTCGCCACTCGCTTTATTGGCTTTGGCTGGAACGTCACCCGGGTTGGGGACGCCAATGATCTCGAAGTCTTGGCCCGGGCCCTCAACACGTTTCGGGCCACTCCTGATCGCCCGACCCTCATTATCGTGGATAGCCACATCGCGTACGGGGCCCCGCACAAACAAGATACCAGCGCGGCGCATGGAGAGCCTTTGGGAGAAAAAGAAATCCAAGAGACCAAACGGCGTTATGGCTGGCCGGAGGACGCCAAGTTCCTCATCCCCGATGGGGTCCGTGAACATTTTCGGGAAGGCATTGGGAAACGTGGCGGGGCACTGCGTGGAGCCTGGATGACGAAGTTTGAGGCGTACCAGCGGCAATACCCTACCCCCGCTGACCATCTCTACAAAATGCAGAAGCGTCATCTTCCGGATGGCTG
>LXTH01000185.1 GCA_001643555.1 Nitrospirae bacterium SPGG5
TCTCTAATTGAAGCAAGAGAGCCGCGACCGACATTCCTGCTTGAATATCATGCTGTTCCCCATTCAACTGAATAGTCATGTGGCAATACGATTGACCGGGTCAGTAAGGACCACAAGGATCACATAAATGCCATCCTACGAGACCCCGGAAATGCTTGTCAATGCAGGCGAGGGCAGGCTCAAAGAGCTCAATTCCGAATCAATCCAGGAAGGCCATAGCAATCCCAATCAACCAGAGCTATAATCCCTCTTAGATATCATCTGTTCTTTCACGCCATGGCCATGTATCAGAACAACAATACCGTCGCGAACATTTTCCTTACAATGGCGGAACGCCTGCAAAAGGAGGGCGCCAATCCTTTTCGCGTACGTGCTTATCGACGAGCTTCGGCTACCCTGAGTGGCCTTGATGAAGATATTGCCTCGATTGCACAACGAGGAGATGTGGACTCGCTTCCAGGTATCGGGAAAGATTTGGACGCCAAGATTCGGGAATACCTGACAACCGGAACCATTCGAGCCTATGAAGACCTGAGCACACCTCTGCCGGAATTCGCCAAACAATGGCTGCAGCTTCCAGGGTTTTCAGAACCCATTGTTAACGATTTATACTTTCGCCTAGGGATTCGCTCTCTTGATGACCTGGAAGCCCTGGCTTCTTCCCATTTACTCCGAACCCGACCAGGCATCACGGCGCCCACGGAGGAACTGCTGGAGGCCATACAATCACTCCGTGAATTCGCCTCAACTGATTGACCTACAGACAGGTCTTTGGTAGGTTGGCTGCCGCTTTAATTATTGATGAGAGGAGCTTGAATTTCTATAGTCATTTTACATAAGTTCCATAAACTCGACATACGAATATCGAAATCCGAAACAAATCCGAAATCCTCAATGCGAAATTTTCCATTTGGTCCTTCTAATGTGTTTCGGATTTCGACATTCGTGTTTCGGATTTACGCCAGCAGGAGAGAGAGCGGACGTTCATTGAAATAACTTTAAAGGGAAGCCAAGAAAGGACACAAGCAACATGGCTATTTCAGCATTTGTTCTCGTAGATGTCATCGGTAATCATACGAAGAGTGCCTTCCAAACCATTACTCGCATTCCAGGGGTCAAACACGTCTATGCCATCACGGGCCCTTTCGACCTCATCGTAGATATCGAAGCTGAAACGATGGAAGAATTAAACGATTTAGTGTTATCCCGAATGCGMAGTGTGGACGGCGTKAGGAAAACCACGACTGCCATTGTCTTAAAAGTCTGAACAACCCCTCCAAKMAACCACCGTCACACTCCGACTGCTGRAAATCYGAGACGACACCAGAMAAGCCTGYGGGATACTCCAAACCTGTCCYGAGYTTTACCGAAGGAAGAYCCAACARGGCCTGCGGCAAGGAAGGAGACGCGGCATACTCTCCRTTGAGCATCCGAGCGCCTCGAGAACAAAGCTGGCGTGATTTTTCGCCCTTCCGCTAAAGGGGACGCAACTCCTTAAAGACTTTCCACGTCTTCAACAACTCAATTGCCTTTTGAAGTTGTACGTCCTTCTTCATGAATTCCGCTTCCCGAGCTTTCAAATCTTTTTTCTTATCTTCCGGGGATTCGGCATCCTCTTTTTTCGCTGGATCGGAGACAGCAGCAGCCTGTTCCCTCGGTTTCCCAGCCGCGAAAGACTCCGCTTGAGCCACGGTCCTTGGCGTGGGTTCAACCACAATATCTGGTTTCACGCCAACCTTGTGGATGGACTCGCCACGAGGGGTGAAATATTTGGCCGTCGTCAACCTGAGGCCTGAACCATCCGAGAGCGGCAGGATCGTCTGTACCGAACCTTTGCCAAAAGTAGTTTTCCCGACAATCACCGCCTTCCCCCAATCCTGCATCGCCGCGGCGACAATTTCCGATGCACTCGCGGACCCCTGATTCACCAAGATAATCATCGGATATTCATAATGCTCGGACTGCATGCGGGCTCGATATTCATCTTTCCGCCCATCACGGCCTTTAATGGACACGACCAACTTGTCTGATTCGAGAAATTGTTCCGAGACACCTACCGCCGCGGACAACAAGCCTCCAGGATTATTCCTCAAGTCTACAATCAAACCTTGAATATTGCTTTCTTTGAGCTCTGCTAATTTATCACCTAAGTCTTTTGCCGTGGATTCTTGGAATTGCGAAATCCTGACATATCCAATTCGTTCATCAAGCACCCGTGAACGAACGCTTTGAATCTTTATGGTATCACGAATCAGGGTAAACTGAAGCGGCGTTTTGGAACTTTCCCGTTCAACCGTCAACGTGACTTTAGTGCCTTTGGGCCCTCGCATTTTGTGGACGGCTTCCATCAGCGTCAGATCTTTCGTCGGAATATCGTCCACCTTCGTAATGACATCGCCGGACTCAATTCCCGCCACATACGCCGGGGTATCTTCAATGGGTGCAATCACGGTAATGCGATGTTCCTTGACCCCAATTTGAATGCCCAATCCGCCAAACTCCCCACGGGTCTCGACCTGCATTTCTTGATACATGTCAGCGGTCATATACGAAGAATGCGGATCCAATGCCGCCAACATTCCCCGTACAGCACCATAGACTAAATCTTTCGTGGGTGTATCTTCCACATAGTGCTTCTTCACCTGGGTGAGTACCTCGGCAAAGATTTTCAGCTCCTCATAGGATTCGCTCGCATACCCAGTCTTCTCCCACCCCTTGCCAATTGCGACGCCCAGCACCAGTGTTGCCATGACGACGAACCCAGTCATCCATACTGTCCAGAACCGTCCCTTTTCCATCATGTTCAATTCCTATCTTTAAAAATGATCTAACTAGGAGCCTGTCCAAGATTAGACTGATCTACTGCGGGTACACTGGATTTGGCCAGATCTTCCGATCCTTTTCGGGGAAGGTTGAAAAAGGCTGCCAGCTGCGTTCTCGGGCTTTTGGCGTGCTCACGTACTTCGTGTACGCTCCGCGCGCCAAAACCCCTGCGGCCTTGCTGGACAGCCTTTTTCAACCATCCCCGTCTTCGTTGAATAGCCCAACTATTCGCCTCAAACGATCGAAACATCTGACTCAAACCAGCACCCCCTCGTGACGATCACTAATCTCGGACAGGCTCCTAACGCTTGACCAACCACTTCTGCGGGTCAACGGGTTGTATCCCTTTGCGCAATTCAAAGTATAAAATAGATTTATCMGTCAGACCAGATKCCCCAGTGTGACCCAAAACGYCTCCACTCGCAATATCATCGCCTTGGGTGACRTCGAGCTTCGAAGCATGCGCATAGAACGAAAAAAATCCGTTGTGATGATCCAGAATCACCACCAAGCCATACCCTTTTAACCAATCCGCAAATACGACATTCCCCCCAAATACCGCTTTAATGGCACTCCCATCGCGCGTTTGGATTTCAATGCCCTTTTTATTGACATAGGTATTAAACCGAGGATGTTTTTGGCGCCCAAACGAAGTCACGACAGGACCATCCGCCGGCCAGAGCAATTTCCCCTTTTTCAGAAGACTCACGGCACGGGTCTGACTGCGTGATGCAGTCTTTTCGCTACTCTTCCGCAATGTGTCAAGTAGCGACTCTTTTCGTTCTTCCGCACGCTGCAATGTAGAGAGCGCTTGCTCGTGGGAACGAGTCTGACGCTTCAAACTCGTCAACATCACTTGTTTTTTCCCTTTAATCCCCTTCATCACTTTCAGGTTTTTCTCAATCCGCTGTTTATTGCGAAGCAGCGTGTGCCGTAGGCGGGCTTGGCGTTTTTTCAGCTCGCCAAACTGCGCCATGTCTGCTTCATACCGGGACAGCAGCTCGTGTTCCCAACTGGCCATCGACGAAAGATAGGTGAGACGACGTTGAAACTGTGAATAGGAATCCGAGGACAGCAGCGGACGGAACCAGCCCCGATGTCCTTCCATGTACAATCGACGCAATCGTGTTTTCACGGCCTGTTCCCGTTGCTGTAAACTCGCGGCAAGCTGGCTGACTTTCCGATGCAATGTTTCCTGCTCTCGATCCGCCTTCCGAATTTCACGCCGAATGGCATTATATTCTTTCCGTTTCTGATGCAGCTCTCGATCAATCGTCTCAACGGACTGCAGAACCGTATCATGTTTCTTTTGGGTGTGTGCACGCTGTTGTTTGGTCTCTTGGATTTCCTGCTTCAGCTGCTGGAGATTACTGCGTTCCCGTTTAATTTTATCCTGCAACGACGTCGCAGCCCATACGGGATCAGAGCCATGCAGGCCCCCAAACACAAAAACCAACACGCTTATTCCCAAGATGAAGCTAGGAGCCTGGCCAAGATTAGACCGATCTACTGCGGGTACGCTGGATRTRGCCAGATCTTCCKATCCTTTTCGGGGAAGGTTGAAAAAGGCCGCCAGCTGCGTTCTCGGGCTTGCTGGACGGCCTTTTTCAACCTTCCCCGTTTTCGTTGAATAGCCCAACTATTCGCCTCACACGATCGAAACATCTGACTCAATCCAGCCCCCCCTCGTGACGATCGCTAATCTCGGACAGGCTCCTATTCGGAAGAACGCTTGGGATAGTGGCGTATGATCAGGGCGGCAATTCCTTCAATATCGTCCCGATCAAAACACGGAACCGGGGCTGTGATGGGTTTCATCGAGACGATAGCCAGTAACCCATCGAGCGACGTATTGAGTTCACTCAGTTCTTCTCGAACCACTGCGATCTTGGGATACCCTTCACTCTTCCACCCTTCGGCGATGATCAGGTCAATTTGGCTATCCAAAAATCTATCACGTACTTCTTCAATTTTCATTTCTTCGGACACATCGGCAAACATGGCCATACTGCCCTTTGACAACACGATGACCGTGCTCGCTCCTGCCTGTTTGTGCCGCCAACTATCCTTCCCCTCGGTGTCTAATTCAARGCCATGACCAGCATGTTTGACRGTYGCCACGCGATACCCCGCGCGGGTCAATGCAGGAATCACTCGTTCKATRAGGGTTGTTTTTCCACTATTYGAACRGCCAGCAAAGCAAAGAATGGRTGGTGCCATGATASGAAACTCTTCTSAACNATAMARWRTRAATGAATTGAATRATCGRRTCTGTSTWCCTTCTCGAAACCATNTACACGSNGTATTATWTTATCCGACTCAACACTTGAACYTTKACGGTATCACCAGGATTCACCTTTTCGATTTCCTCMGCYAYATCGATGAGCCCGTTGGCCTTSACCATTGAGGTYAAGATWCCRGATCCTTGAGGGCCCGTGGTYTTCACCGTRAGYTGTCCATCTTCATRWGCCAGAATCCCGCGCAGGAAATGCCGRCGATCCGGYTGTTTRGAAAACTTTTCTTTAAACACGGCTTCAACCGTYGGTCGYTYAARGTKCCGATRCCCACCCATTTTCATCATGRCWAMCCGWACRAGCTGYTCAAAAGTCACCATTGARGAAACSGGATTYCCKGGRAGKCCAAACGCYAATGTKCCTTGRATYTTCCCAAAGGCCAAYGGCTGACCCGGKCGAATCGCYAATTKCCAAAAGTGCATATCCGCKCCAAGTTCGGCAAAGACGACCTTGGTAAAATCAGAATCCCCCATCGACACGCCACCGGATAAGACGATMATGTCGCACCCTAACCCTTGCGAGATCTTCTCTTTKARCGATTCCGGTGTRTCTCTGGCAATTCCCAATAAAATAGGGATGCCGCCGGCTTCTTGCACACCCGCCGCGATTCCATAACTGTTGGAGTTGACGATTTTATGTTCGTCGAATTTTTCGTCGAGATCCGCCAACTCATCCCCCGTCGAAAGAATGGCGACTCGGGGACGTTGATGGACCAACACAAACGATTTGGCCAGGATGGCTAACATGCCAATTTCGCCAGGTCGCAATTGAGTGCCTTTGGGAATGATGCACTCCCCTTCCATCACGTCTTCGCCCTTA
>LXTH01000134.1 GCA_001643555.1 Nitrospirae bacterium SPGG5
CTAACCAACGATTGTTGGACAGGAGATGCTGCGCAAAACGATGACTGTCGGTCTGGAGAAAGGCTTGTAATCCCCTATCTTGACTTCGCTCAGCGATATGCAAGGCCATCTGTCGATACAACCACCCGTTTGGCACCTGCTCGGCTAATTGGGCTTGCAACTCTTGAGCGATAGACGGATCCACACGCCCAGGCAAATAGGCCGCTTGGAGAAGTCGGCCATACAAGGGAAACGGTAGAGCCCAATCTTGCCAACTGTCGACTTTCATCTGGACGGATTCGGTACGGCCTTCCTCACCCTCTAAAATGGCTAAATACAATGCCGAGAGTGGATGAGATTCTATTTCCGCCAATTCCGAATACCACTCGATGCACTGCAGGACCTCTCCCCCATTGTCACCCACCGCACCCATCAACAACCTTTCCCAGCCAGAAACCTGCTCGAGACCATCTCGAAGCCCCATGACTTGATTGGTGATGATTTCGAGTGCTTGGTCAGGGGACGGAATCCGGTCCAATCGGGGCACCGATAGGTGAGCAAATACCAAGAACCCAAGGCACATGAGGAAGATGACCCCAAAACACGCCGTCACAAAAGGAGAGAAGTGGACAGGCGTCGCCTGGGATTCAGGTGAAAGCACGTCTTGATGAGGCCAGTTCGTCATGGCATTGAACCTAGAATCAGCAGTTGGATCACAACATGAATAATGAATAGCACAAAAAAAATTAACTTGGATGACTGAAAATGGACTCGTTGTGTAAAATTTCTTTTGACACCCACTCTGACGGTTTGGCATGAAACCACGATGGTTCATTGCACTGACCTTCTTTCGGCCAATGTGAACAAAGAGTGGAATCCCGAAGCGCCTATCGCTAAAATAGGAATCCCAAAGGGTTCGCGCAAGAATAMCTTCCCCGGTTTGGGTGCTGAGACACCTGTCTGGCAAGGCGCGAGGACTGCGCATACTCCTCGTATGGAAAGGACGAGCAACGCCGCCAGACGGGATGGATCGACGCCCAAACAGGGGAAGGTATTCTTGCGCGAACCCTAAGGTGACCACGACTTTTTGTATTTCACCATGCACACCAATATCTTACACGGCTTTTTTGCGCCCAACTGCTGTTTCTAGGTTGAACGGGCCTCAATCGAAAAACCCTCACCATAGCTGTGCTATGCCTCGGGTTTTTCTCAATCGTTCCGTCCAAATCTAACCCAAATCTTGGCGCGAAATTGTTCAAGTTATTTTCTCTCAGGTCCTTACGCATCACGAGTCACCATTTCATCATGACCTTCGACTCAACACACATCACTCTTTGCAGAAAGCGGATCACACACGATGCCTCGCAGATCTCACCCATTGATTGACATGCCCCATGATGAATGATATGAATGGGAGGTATGGCCTACGCGTATTGTCATCGACAATGGAAAACGTTTTTTCGAAACGGGAAACCACCTCAATAGACAACGCCTCACCCTCAAACCCATACGGAGGGTTTCACCCATGAATCCAACGTTTCCCATGTCATTGGATCCAGGTTCCTTCAGCCCTTGGCCCCTGTTTTTTGCCAAGGACGCAGACCAGGACCTTGATTTTGACGATAGTTTGGATGACCTGGATGATCTGGATCCCAAGCCGCCGAGTCGGCGCCCGCTGGTTTTGATTCTCCTGCTTCTCGTGGTTGCAAGCGTAGGGTATTTCATGATGGATCCAGGAGCACTCTCGTCCCTCACCAGCATGATCACAGCCCCGGGTTCCAAAGCCCCGGACTCCGATGCGGGCTCGAACATTCCCGGCACTGACGGAACCAACACAGCTGTAACATCCCAACCTCCAGTGCCATCGTTTCAAGAAGGTCAGCTTGTGATGGTGATGGCCAAACCTTCAGGACCATCATCATTAAAACTGACTGGTGATGCTCAAGGGAAGCAACCTGGCCCCACAGTCAAAGCCGGAGAGCTCCTCACGATTTTAGATGGCGCCCTCGTCAATAATGCATGGATCTACCTGGTCCATACCAAGTCGGGCGCATCAGGATGGATCGGTCAGCATCAACTCAAGACCCAGTCGTAAGGACTCGCACAAGGTAAATACTCAGGGGGATAGGCTGAAGGCCAAAGGCTTTTAGGAGGCAAGCATGCGTGAGCATACAAAACGTCAGGCATTAGGAGTGATAGCCTTCAGTCTTTAGCCTCAATACTTGAGTAGTTACCACGCAAGAATTTCTTCCCAGAAGTCTTTTCTCCCTCAACAACTTTCGCTACAATCGTTGAGCCAAGTCATCGAAACAAGTCTACCACTTTCATAATTATCCATGACTGTACTCTATGGCCCCCATGACTCCTGAAGAAGCACACGCATATTGCACCGCGAAGACCAAAGCGAGTGGAAGCAATTTCTATTATTCATTTTTCTTCCTCCCTCGATTCCGCCGGGAGGCCATGTATACCGTGTATACCTTCTGCCACGAAGTCGATAATGCAGTTGATGATCCACCCCCGGGCACGAATGCCCAGGAGCAACTCTCTCAGTGGCGACAGGAGATTAAGGCCGTCTATCAGGGCACCCCTCAATACCCGGTGACCATAAGCTTAGCCGCCCATGTCAAACAGCTTGGGATCCCCGAAGAGTACCTGCAAGAACTCGTGACCGGCATGGAAATGGATTTAACGCACACACGATACGCCACCTTCGATGAACTCTATCCCTACTGTTATCGTGTCGCGTCGATCGTAGGATTGATCTGTCTCAAGGTATTTGGCACCCAAGACCCACGGGCTCAGGAGTATGCCATCAACCTTGGAGTCGCCTTTCAACTCACGAATATTTTACGAGATGTTGGAGCCGATGCCGACCGTCAGCGTATTTATTTGCCACAAGAAGATCTGGCGAGATTCAAGTACACCGAGCAGCAACTGTTCGCGAAAACGAACTCATCAGAATTTCTTGAGCTCATGCAGTTCGAAGCCACCCGAGCCCATGCATTTTACGACAAAGCCCAAGCGGTCTATGACACCCTGTCCCGAAGCGATCGGCAATCCCTGCTCGCAGCAGAAATCATGCGCGGCGTGTATTTCCGAATTCTCACTCGCATCCAACACTCCAACTACGCCGTGTTTGATTCCCGAATCAGTTTATCCACGCCCCTACGCATGCTCATCGCCATCAGCAGTTGGCTTCGCACCTCACTCACTAATCGATTTAGCATGAGACAATGAAACCCCATGCTCTGATCCTCGGCGATACGCTGGCGGGATTAGTCACAGCCTGGCAGCTTTGTGCTGCTGATTTCACAGTCACCATTCTCAAGACGAACAACAACCTTCACGAAACACCCGTTTCCCCCACCCCTCCGAATGAAACTTCAGACCCTTTGGTCTTGTATGGTCCTCACACCCATACTGATTCGTTATTGCGAGACTTGGGAATATCGAAACAAGAATCAAACTGGAAACGGATATCTGTTGAATGTAAAACCGCGTCCTCAACGCTCGCTCGATTTCCAACCCCTCCCCTCCCAGCCCCGTGGCATACCCTGTGGGGCATCTCAACGTTTTCGGCTCTTCCGTATCGCCAGCGTTGGCGCCTTCTCAATTACCTGGAGAAAGTGTGGGAGGGAGCAACCGTCCTGCCGAGCTCCCTGGATCTGCAATCTGCTGAATCCTGGCTGACCAGTATCGGGCAAACCCATCCTGTTCAAAAAATGATCTGGGATCCGTTATGCCGATTTCTCATAGGAACAAGCCTTTCGCACACTCGTGCTGGCAATTTCACGACCATGTTGACCCGTGTCTTTTTCCAATCCCGACATCACAGCCCGCGGATAACTCCATTACCGCAACTTTCAACCTTGCTCGTGAAATCCCTACTCAAACAACTCGAACAACAAGGTACGACCATTCATCGCATTCCAGCCATTGAACTCCTCCAAGCTGGGACAGAACAAATCACAGGCGTCAGTGCATCCAACGGGACCCTCTACACGGCTGACTCGTATATCGCGGCGGTCCACCCGACGACGTTGTCCTCGTTTCTCCCCGAACGTTTACTCGCCCGATATTCATCCTTTCATCAGATAAGTCAAACCACCGTTACTCCTAGGATGACCTTCAATGCGATCTCGGACYACACGATCAAYACACCYCGACTCATCCTTCATGACGGYCGKTTTTCCTGGACRCTGTGCYGTCCGACYCACACATCGAAGGGCCGTGCCACYCTRMTTTCCTGYGTATCAACWGGRGAYACCGATTTCCTCTCAGAGACGGACSAACRRATCAAAGCCTGYGCSRTTGAAACKCTSCAMAACGTCTTTCCAGAKCAAACGTKTTTAAACCCAGAGCTTCTCCACCRCTMTCACATCRTCCGGCAACCATTGRGTTTTGTRCCCGACATGCCGGGAACCGAAYSGTCCCGACCTTCCAATCAAACCCCAATCCGCAATTTTCTMCTSGCSGGAAGTTGGACGGACACTGGAGCCTYSACCGAAATGGAAAGCGCCATCGCCAGTGGGRATATGTGYGCACAAAYCATGATYAACCAGTTGTACAAGCGTCATTGACAACCCGAAACTCCGCTTCCTATGATGCGACTCTATGAATCTCGATGAATTAGATCAATCATTACGCGATTGCCAGGCTTGTCGGCTTGCATCAGGGCGCACACAGGTTGTCTTTGGAACGGGCAATCCGCACGCGTCTATAATGTTTGTGGGCGAAGCCCCGGGATTTTATGAAGACAAACAGGGAGTTCCGTTTGTGGGGGCGGCGGGGAAGTTATTGACGGAACTGCTCGAATCCGTCGGACTGTCTCGTGCCGAAATTTACATTGCCAATGTCATCAAATGCCGGCCTCCCAATAACCGCAATCCCCAAGCGGATGAAATCGAGACCTGCAAACCATTTTTGCTTCAGCAGATTCAGATCATCAAACCCAAGCTGGTGTGCTCGCTCGGAAACTTTGCCATGCAGACATTGCTGGAAAGAAAAATTGGAATTACCAAAGTTCGCGGCCAAATATTTCGGTTGTCCGACTTTATTCTCTTCCCTTTATTGCATCCAGCCGCCGCCCTGCACCAGGGAAATCTCATGACCCCGCTCCGCGAAGACTTTCAAAAGCTCAAACAGATTCTGGATGACATGTCCAAAGAAGACAGCCAGCCTTCGCCTTCTACGGCCAAACCGGTTCAAATGGATTTGTTCTAGGGATGTTGAAAAAGGGCGTCAGCAGCGTTCTCGGCCCTTTGTCGTGCTCACGTACTATGAGTACGCTCCGCGCGCCAAAGCGCCTGCGGCCTTGCTGAGCGCACCTTTTTGAACATCCCCAGTTACCTCTCGACCTTTCAAAAGATGGGTCACATGGGAATGGAACTTTTTAGATTTGCCAATTTCTCTGTTAACAAATCTTGTTGGAATTTCTATACCATGCAAACCCTTTCTCCTAAGATAACAAAGCAGTTCTACTTGAAAAGCAAATCCTTCAGATTTAATTTCAGAAAAATTAACAGCTTTTAATACATTTTTTTTAAACATTCTAAATCCACTTGTAGGATCTGTTATCTCTAATTTTGCACAACCTCTTGCAAAGCTTCCAGCTAAAGAATGAAGTAATTTTCTTCCTACACCCCAACCAATAACTATAGAACCTGGTAGATGTCTACTGGCTATAACATAATCATGGTCTTTGATTTTGTTTGCCATCAATGAGATTTCCCTTGGATCATGTGAATGATCAGCATCCATTTGAACAACATAATCTGGATCAAATCTATCTAATGCAATTTGAAATCCTTGTTTGTAGGCCGAACCTAGACCAAGCTTTGATGGTCTTTGAATAACTGTAATATTTTGATATTTTTTGTTAAGATCTTCAGCGATTCTTCCTGTTCCATCTGGAGAAGAATCATCCAT
>LXTH01000158.1 GCA_001643555.1 Nitrospirae bacterium SPGG5
CATTTTTTCCAAGACGAACCGGGACTCCCATGTAAGTCCCCTTCAACCCGTATTCCTCCTCGCAGAGCGCAGCACAAGGAAGCACTTTGCGTTCGTCCTTGATGATCGATTCCACCATTTCTACGGCAGAGGCTGCAGGGGCATAATAGGCACTCCCTGTCTTGAGTAGGTTGACGATTTCTGCCCCCCCATTGCGGGTTCGCTTCACAATCTCATCGAGTTTTTCTTTAGACATCCATTGATCGACTGATCGCCCACTCACGGTGGTATATCGGACCAACGGAACCATCGCATCTCCATGGCCCCCTAAGACCATCGYCTGCACATTGTGCACTGARACCTTYAACTCTTGGGCAATGAACGTGCTGAACCGAGCAGAGTCGAGCAYKCCMGCCATKCCDAMSACKCGCTGTTTTGGAAATCCRCTKRYYCGRTRDGCMRCATRKGTCATCGCATCTAARGGATTRGCMACAATRACTAAAATRGYYGACGGTGACCGCTTCACGATTTCYYGSACAACCGAMCGRACAATYTTGGTATTGGTYTCSARSARTTCVGAYCGRCTCATCCCTGGCTTRCGCGCAATWCCMGAKGTRATRACRACMASGKCYGACCCTTCCGTTTCATYATAGTTGTTCGTCCCAATAATYGGWGARTCRTATCCACASACWGCCCCAGCTTGRGCCAAGTCCAATGCCTTGCCCTGCGRAAGTCCYTCAACAATATCYACCAAAACAATGTCGTAGCCATTCTTTTCAGCGAGCCGTTGCGCCGCCGATCCTCCCACATTGCCAGCCCCKACTACYGTCACTTTCCGCTGATTCATAGGACACCTYTTCCRTTCAAATCGAAAACAGCCTAGTCATCATCATGACTCGCCCATCCCGCAACCTTGAAATTGATGGTGCAGACGAAGTTGTCCCCATAATAAAAATTCAGTTTAATCTTTTTCCGGCCAAATTCACGAGCAAGGAATTCCTCTGGACCATCGACAAGCTTTTGATAGGTTCCAGGAGGATAGACTTCCAAATCGGTAAAACTCACAATCATGCCCGTTTTGACTTCCTGCATAATTTTGGCGGAACACTGCGGATAGATCTCCCAAAACTTCGCATCAATTTCTTCCCGAGTCGGTTCGGAACTTGGATCGCCGATGATCCGATCTTTTTTTTCAAATTTGGCCAACCGACGAATATACGGATATTGTTTCCCGGTAAACAGCTTATACAGCCAAGGGGGAATTTCTGGTTTTTGAGATTCATCTGCCATAGATTTAAGACATCTTTTGAGAAATCATTTACCAGGAACCGCAGTAGCCCACTCCTACGAACATGCTTTGCACCAACCGGGCGTTCAAAAAGGTCGCCCAGCAAGGCCGCAGGACCGTTGGCGCGCGGAGCGTACTCATAGTACGTGAGCACGACAAAGGGCCGAGAACGCCGCTGGCAGCCTTTTACAACAGCCCCACAGGCTAATTCAGCATGATCCCGCTGACCATCGTCCCATGCACCATGCCTTCACGCCGATAGGAAAAGAATTGTTCCGGGCGACAGATCGTGCACAGATTGAGTGTTTGAATCTGTTCTCGTACGACGCCCGTTTCCAAAGCTTGTCGGCACACCAACTCTTTCAGATTAAATTTCCCAACATGTGCGCCATGCATGGTCAACACGGACGCCCAATCAGAGAAGTGCGACTGAAGCGATTCAATCACCGGGCCATCCACTTCATAACAACACGGACCGGCTGATGGACCAATCGCCATCTGGATCGATTCAACTGCACACCCAAAGTGCTCAGCCATTCGCTGCAAGGTCTTGGGCACGATGCCATGCACCGCTCCGCGCCATCCTGCATGGACCATGCCGACAATGCGCCGCTTGGGATCAGCCAGCAACACCGGAACACAATCAGCGGTTYGCACCGTCACYAACAAGTTGGGTTGATTGGTGAGAATGGCATCCCACCCCTCCATGAAYTTTTCACCAACCTGCACGGGTCGATCCAGGATCAAGACRTCKGTACCGTGAACTTGTTTTACCGAGACGACCTCTGGAAAATCCGGTTCCGCGGCCTTCACCGTCCCCAGTTCGCCACTGGATCCACCATAGTGAGGACCACGACGGGTTCCAAAAAAGTGCGTAATCGATCGGGTCTTTTCTTGAAACCGTGATAACGTGAGATGCGGGACCATCTTCAATGCAGGACCGTGTCGTTCAGCCAAGAGAACCATCCCTCGTTCCCTCCTTTTCTCATGGATTCCGCTCGAACATACGTTGAACGGGTTTGTGGGTTTTGGTCTGCCCTACATTTTAAATACGAATATCGAAATCCGAAACACATCCGAAATGTCAAACTCGAATGGATTACACGGATCATTCCGAACACATGATCGCATACCACGGGCACATTCATCCTTCAAAGTTGTACTGACCGTTTCCAGGCATGGTTGTTATCTCCCATTTGGTCATTTGAATGTGTTTCGGATTTCGACATTCGAGTTTCGGATTTATTCCACGGACTTCTACCGGGAACCTTAATTCCCCCGTCGTCGTATGAACGTGGGCACATCCCAGTCTTCATCAACGAGCAAATTCCCTTGATTGGGGATACGGCGACTGGATTCCATTCGACGCATGAACGTTGGCCGATCCAGATCCGATTCATCGCCTGTCATGGGTGCCGATCGAACGGCAGCCAAGGCCGGTTGTGGTGTCGGCGGCACATACATCGTCGTACGCTCCTGTATGGCCGGACTGATGACCGGTTGCGGCTTAGCTTTGGGTTCTGGCTGTTCAAATCCCGTCGCGATGACCGTGACCACCACTTCTTCTTCCATGTCAGGATCAATGACTTGCCCCACAATAATATTGGCTTGGGGATCCGCGGCTTCTTTGGCGATCTGCGACGCTTCATCCACTTCGTGCAAGGACAAATTGAGGCCACCGGTGATGTTCAGCAGCATGCCCTTGGCCCCTTCAACACTACCATCCTCAAGCAACGGACTGGAAATGGCTTGTTTCGCAGCCTCCAACGCCCGATTCGTACCCTTGGCCACACCCATGCCCATTACGGCTCGACCGGAATATCCCATGATGGTTTGGACATCGGCGAAGTCCACATTGACGAGACCCGGCATGGTAATCACATCAGTGATTCCCTTGATAGCTTGGCGCAACACATCATCCGCGACTTTAAACGCTTCGAGAAGCGGCATGCTTTTGTCCACCAAAGTCAGCAATTTCTGATTGGGGATGATCAGTAGCGAATCCACTTGACGTCTCAATTCGCGAAGCCCTTCTTCAGCATACCCCATTCGTCGATGTCCTTCATACTGAAACGGTTTCGTCACGACCCCGACGGTCAACATTCCCAATTCTCGGGCAATGCCAGCAACCACCGGTGCACCACCTGTCCCGGTGCCTCCGCCCATGCCCGCCGTGACGAACACCATGTCTGCTCCATCCAGCGCTTCCCGAATTTGCGCTTCGCTTTCGATCGCGGCGTCTTTTCCGATTTCGGGTTTGGCCCCTGCGCCCAACCCTCTGGTTCGTTCCGGACCCAATTGGATTTTGAACGGAGCCGAGGATTGGCCCAATGACTGCAGATCGGTATTGGCAACAATAAATTCGACCCTTGTCAATCCGGCTGACATCATCGAATTTACGGCATTGCAACCTGCACCCCCCATACCGATCACTTTGATTCGAATGGGAGAAAATTCTTGTTCCTGAAATGAAAACATCGGACGCCTCCTTTCCCTAAATTCTTGAAGTACAACCTTGCCGTTTTTGTATTCGTTCGATCATCTCTCGTTCGTTTGTCACTACTCCGGTGGATAGACTGAAGGCCGAAGGCTTTTAGGGGGCAATCATACGTGATCATAAAAAACGTCGGGCATTATGAGTGATAGCCTTCAGTCTTTAGCCTTCAGCCTAAATACCTGAGTAGTTACGTTCGTCTCAAAAAAAGTTCAACACCCACCCTTTCATGCGATCCACCACACTCCCGAATCCGGGGCTACCTTTTCTGCCGCCCGGTTTCCCAATTAATTCAAAACCTTGATCCATGCGATTCGCATGCAAAATGAGCCCGACCCCAGTCGAAAACATGGGGTTATTGACGATGTCACGCAAGCCTCCCACGCCGAAAGGAATGCCTCGACGCCCGGGAAGATCCAACACACGTTCGGCCGCGTCAGGCATGCCTTGCAGTAATGAGGTGCCACCGGTAATGACCACGCCAGCAGCCAATTTGCCTTCATATCCGGAACGACGAATCTCTCGAAGGACCAATTCAAAAATCTCCTCGACCCGCGGTTCAATGATTTCTGCCACCTCGCGTTTACAGAGATCCCGCGAAGGCCGTCCGCCCACACTGGGGACTTCCACCATTTCCGTATCCTTGACCATGCTGGCCAACGCCGAACCGTGGCGGACTTTGATCTTCTCTGCATCGGCCAATGATGTTCGTAATCCGATTTGTAAATCCCTGGTGAGGTGTTGCCCGCCAACCGGGAGCACCGCTGAATGGCTAATCGTTCCTTCCGAAAAAATAGCGACATCAGACGTGCCCCCACCGAGATCGACCATGGCGATGCCCAGCTCTTTTTCCTCCTCGGTCAACACCGCTTCACTCGATGCCAGAGGCTGCAACACGATATCGATCACATCCAGTCCGGCCCGATTGACGCACTTGACCAAATTCTGCGCCGAGGTCACTGCCCCAGTGACAATGTGCACATCGACTTCCAAACGCGACCCGGAAATGCCAACCGGCACACGAATGCCTTCTTGATCATCGACGATAAATTCCCGTGGCAGGACGTGGAGAATGCGACGGTCTGAGGGCACCACCGCCGCGGCACGAGCCGTTTCAATAGCACGCTGAACATCGGCTCGCATCACTTCATGCCGCTTGAGTGCCACCACGCCATTCGCGGTTTCACTCGCAATGTGCCCCCCGGCAATGCCAATGTACACGGAATTGATTTGCACGGCAGCCATCAACTCCGCTTCTTCCACGGCTTTTTTGATGGACTCCACCGTACTTTCAATATTCACCACCACACCCTTGCGTAACCCTCTGGAGAGACTGGACCCCACCCCAATTATGTTGATCCCTCGGCCATCCGTCACTTCGGCGACGATGGCACAGATCTTGGTGGTGCCGATATCCAATCCAACCACAATGTGTTCCTTTTTGGCCATGATGCTTGGTCACCCCCTCTGGACCTGAGAGAAAATACCTTGGACATCTCGCATCCAATCTTCGGGCCATCTTTGAACAGACCTCAATCGAAACACCCTCACCATAGCTGTGCTATGCCTCGAGTTTCCCCAATCGTTCCGTCCAAAACCGACCCAAATCTTGGCGCGATATTGTCCAAGTTRTTTTCTCTCAGGTCCTAAGGGCTCGCGAAACAATAACTTCCCATTTTCGGATCCCACCTTTAGGCCATTTTGGGCCGATCTTCACTCGCAAAATCCTCAGCGTAGGCCTTGATACGCCTGTGTTTTGCTCCCTCAGATCGGCCCAATCTGACCCAAACCTTGGCGCGATGTTGTCCAAGTTATTTTTTAACAGGCCCTCATTTGCCATCACGAATATTTTGTTGATCCGACGATTCGGTCAATCATCTTTCCCTTTTCTCAGCTCCGCTACCGAAAATCCTGTGTTTTTCGCCTAGAATCAAGAGTGTAAATCCCGTCTCGTTTGACGGAAAATCGGCCAACAGTGTAGGGTTGGTAGGTACCCTCTGTTGCCCGTGTTCCAGGTTATTCCTGGACCAGGCGGGAGTTTTTCGTTGTGTTGCCGAGCCGTTTTTCTATGATGCCTACCGTTCGACCATCAACAATTTTTCAAAAACTTCAGACGTTTTGGCCAAG